>PGXR01000308.1 GCA_002839245.1 Spirochaetae bacterium HGW-Spirochaetae-7
CGTGATGGCTATGTGCACGCCAAGGCCCCCGGCGGCCTGGTGAGGTTCCAGTGGGCGAAAGACGGCTCCAAGGAATCGATACAGGGAGAGCTCGTATCGCTTAAAAAAGGCTACAAGACGAAGTTCGCCTCCTTCTAGCGGGGGCTCGGGGCCGGTCTCCGGCGCCCTGTCCTGAAATTTTGCGCCTGGCCGATCGGCGGTCGCCGATTGTCCGGGACATGCGGAATGGCGTATACTGCACCTTCCTTCGTCGCGGAAAGCAGCGCGGTCGCGCCTGATGGACCCGCGGCGGAATTCCCTGAAAAAAAGGAAGGTCCAGCATGAGCAAGAAGACGATCGTCGTTGCCCTCGGAGGCAACGCCCTCATCGAAGAGGGAAGCGAGGGTACCATCGAACAGCAGTTCGAGAATACCCGCAAGAGCATGGCCGCCATAGTCGGCCTGGTGAAGGAAGGCCATCGCGTCGTCCTGACCCACGGAAACGGCCCGCAGGCCGGCGTCCACCTGATCCGCAACGAGGCCGGAGCCTCCCAGGTAGCACCCAGTTCCCTCAACGTGATAGTAGCGGACACCCAGGGTTCGATAGGCTACATGATCCAGCAGTCGCTTATGAACGCCCTCCTCAAGGCCGGCGTCAAGACCGACGTCGTGACGGTCGTCACCCAGGTCGTCGTCGACAAGAATGACCCGTCGATGCTCAATCCCACCAAGTACGTCGGTCCCTTTTTCAAGGCCGAGCACCTCGACGCGTGCAAGGCCAAGGGCTGGATCATGAAGGAAGACCCGGGCCGCGGTTACCGCCGCGTCGTTGCGTCGCCGATTCCCGTTGACGTCGTCGAGAAGGCCGTCATCCACGAGCTCCTTGACTCGGGCAGGGTGGTCATCGCGGTCGGTGGCGGCGGCGTTCCCGTGTGCCGCGCGGCCGACGGCATGCTCGAGGGCGTCGACGCGGTCATAGACAAGGACAGGGCGAGCGCCCTCCTTGCAGGGCTGATAAAGGCCGACGAGCTCCTGATACTGACCGGCGTGGACAAGGTAGCCATCAACTACAAGAAGCCCGACATGCGCGTCCTCGACACCATGACGGTCGCCGAGGCAGAGCGCTACATGGCCGAGGGGCAGTTCCCCAAGGGTTCCATGGGGCCGAAGATAGAGGCCGCGATAGACTTCATCAAGCGCGGCGGCAAGATGGTCGTCATCACCAGCCTCGAGCGGGCCCAGGAAGCCGTCGACGGCAACGCCGGCACCCGGCTGGTCAGATAGCCCCGATACCCGATACACGGATATGATCACCGGAAGCGCGGTGTGAGCCGGGCACCAGCTCGTGCCACATCGTGCTTCCGTATCGATCTGCCTTGCATCTTTTCTCGTAAGGACGATTACATGAATCCAGAGTGGATCGACGACGTGTCCGCGGTTCCCGAGCTCGTGAGCCTGTTCATCCGATGCGCTGGAACCGTCTACATCTGCCAGGGCGAGCTCCTGACGGGTCGTGCCGACTCGCCCTCGTCCTGGAGCGGTGACCTGCCCGCCCTGCTGGCGCAGGACTTCGCCGCGGCCATCGAATCGGGCGGGGAACCGAGTGGTCGGAACGGCGGCATCCTGGCCATCAGGGTGGATGGTGCCGTGGCAGGCTTCGCGTTT
>PGXR01000048.1 GCA_002839245.1 Spirochaetae bacterium HGW-Spirochaetae-7
AAAGCAGCCGCCAGGAAGTGCGATGAGGTGATCCTGGCGCCCGATCCGGACCGCGAAGGGGAGGCGATAGCCTGGCACTTGTTCGAGTTGCTCAAGGGAATCGTCCCGCCCGAAAAATTCAGCCGCATTACTTACAACGAAATAACCAAGTCCGCGATCCTGGAAGCGTTCTCCAGGCCTGGCCAACTCGACATGAGACGCGTCGACTCCCAGCAGGCGCGCCGCGTTCTCGACCGGCTGGTTGGTTTCAAAGTCAGCCCGCTGCTCTGGAAGCAGGTCCGGGGCGGGGTCAGCGCTGGGCGCGTACAATCGGTCGCGCTGCGTTTGGTCTGCGAGCGTGAAAACGAAATCAGGAGCTTCAACCCGGAAGAATACTGGATGCTCGGCGCCACTGTCCGAAAGCTGGTGGATCCGCGCGACCCCTTCGCCGTCAAGCTGGCGCAGATCAACGGCCAGAAAGCCGAAATCAAGAGCGGCGGGCATGCCGCGAAAATACGCGCCGAACTCGAGGCGAGTTCGCTGCACGTCGCGCGCATCATCAAGAAAGAGATCCAGCGCAAGGCTCGCGCACCGTTCATCACCAGTTCGCTGCAGCAGGCGGCTTCCAGCGTCTGCGGCTATTCCCCGGCGCGCGCGATGAGCATCGCGCAGTCCCTGTATGAAAACGGCTTGATAACGTACATGCGAACCGATTCCTTCAATATCGCCAGGAGTGCCCAGGAATCCTGCCGCGAGTTCGTGGCCTCGGAATACGGCGCTGAGTACCTCCCGGAAGAGCCGAACGTCTACAAGAGCCGCGGCTCGGCGCAGGAAGCCCACGAAGCCATCCGTCCCACCGAGGTCGCCCAGACGCCGCACGACCTCTCCGGGCTGAAGCCCGAAGAATTGAAACTGTATACCTTGATATGGGAGCGTTTCGTCGCCAGCCAGATGGCGCCGTCGCGCATCGCCAGGCGGACAGCCGAGATCGAGACCGACGGCGACACGACATATCTATTTCGCGCCACGTCGTCTGAAATCATTTTCCCAGGCTACATGCGAGCCAGCGGCATCGAGAAGGCCGCCGACAAGAAAAACGATGACGACGAGGACGAAAACGACGAGGTCAGGCTGCCTCCCTTGGCAAAAGGCGAAAGACTTGATTGCCTGGAATGGCTGGGCGAGCAGAAATTCACCAAACCACTGGCCCGCTACAGCGAGGCGTCGCTGATCAAGGCGCTCGAGGAGAATGGGGTAGGCCGCCCGAGTACCTATGCCCAGACTCTGGCGACGCTCGACAAGCGGGAATACGTCATCAAGGAAAAACGCTCGCTGGTCCCGACCGACGCGGGGATGCGCGTATTCGAGTTTCTCGTCGGCGCCCTCGATCCGCTATTCAATGTGAAGTTCACCGCGGAGATGGAAGAAAAGCTCGACAAGATAGAAGACGGCTCGGTCGAATGGGTCGACATGATGCGAGACTTCTATGTACAGCTTCTGGAGTGGCTCGAAGGCGCCAAGGATATGGCCGACCCTGAGGCGACCCGGACCATTCTCCTCGCGTTGAGTCAGGTCAAGGACTGGGCCGCTCCGGTCAAGCGAGGCCGCCGTACCTACGATGACAGTGAGACGGTGAAATCAGTAGGCGACCAGCTTGCGTCCGACGGACAGGTCTCCTCGCGGCAGCAGCAGCTGCTTTTCGGCCTGGCCTGCAAATACATCGAACAGATCGACAGCGAGCTGGCGAAAAGCCTCAAGCTCGAAAAACCCCAGGCGACTCCCCCCGAAACCATCCGTATGCTGGAGCTGCTTGCTACGGTGCAATTCGGCGAGGCGAAGAAAGTCGGAAAGAAAATCTATGATGACGGGAAATTTTATGAATCATTGCGTCAGCAGGTGGAGGACGGACGCACACTCAGCGAGCGGCAGCTTGCCGCGCTCGGCTCGATCCTGACAAAATATTCCGTCCAGATTCCGGATTTCGATGCGATCAAGGGGAGCCTCAACCTGGCGGGAAAACCCGAAGCCGCAGACGCCGGACAAACCGGCGCGCTGCTCGACTTGATGAAAACCGTGCTGGCGTGGAATCCGCCGGTCAAGCGCGGGAAGCGCGAGTTCAACGACCAGGAATTCTACGAGTCGCTGTCAGGCCAGTTCGCGGGCAAGGGCGCGCTTTCAGAGAAACAGGTCGCCGCGCTGAAAAAAATGCTGTCCCGATACGCCGCCCAGATTCCGGGATACGGTGAAGTCCGCGTACTCTACGACCTTCCTGAACCGAAGGCGGCCAAGTAACCCACTTGTTTCTCCTAAGAGGCTGAGAGCAGGCCTTGGCGGCGGGGCGGGGCCAAGCCGGCCGCAGCTGTGGCCGGGAATCAGAAAGCCATGCTCAAGCGCAACGAGAATGTCCCGATCGTCGCCTCCATATCGGGCCAGTACTCTTCCTGGTCAGAAAGCGTGCCCGATTCTGTGGCGTAGCGAAGTCCAACCGCAAATTTGCCCAGCCTGATATCGCCGCCCACCTCGAAGCCGTAGCTGATTCCCGCCCATGTCGTCTCCAAAGACCCTCCCGCCGTGTAATCTTCATTAAGGGTAAACGCCATGTAACTTCCGCGGATTCCAGCGTACAGAAGAACGGGACCGACCGGGAAGTCCAACCCTGAGCCAATTCCTATTGCAAGCGCCTCGCTGCTGATATATGCCACGGGCCCATCATATTCAGCGCTTGTCATGCCCGCGTTCACTGACAGGTAGAACAAGCCGGAGGGGAAGATGCCCGACACTCCAAAAGAGTAACCGGGTATCGCATCGTAATCATAATCAACGAAAGTATAATAGTTATATCCTGTACCCGTTTCGTTGGCTATTGTCGAACCCGTCCCGATATCCACGGATAGCGTCGAGAACCTCGGCCTGTCTTTTGTGGGCAAACGCGGGGATTTGGCGGCAACCTGTC
This sequence comes from Spirochaetae bacterium HGW-Spirochaetae-7, assembly GCA_002839245.1. Classification (GTDB taxonomy): domain Bacteria; phylum Spirochaetota; class Spirochaetia; order Treponematales; family UBA12059; genus SZUA-370. The sequence goes on from PGXR01000048.1 coordinate 2,933, forward strand.
TCGACGGGGGAGTAGCCTGGGACGGTGGTTCGGTCTGTGCGGGGGCGGTCTTTCCGGTCGACTTGCCCGAGACGAATGTGTCCTGGCCCATCGAGGCGGCGACAAGTTTCTGGCCCAGCTCGCCGGCCATGCTGATGAGCACCGATATCGTGCCGTCGCGGTCCACGGAAGACTGCGCGACGATGACGCCTGATTTCACCTCGATCATCTTGGCCGAGAGGAAGAATCGGGTGTCGAGCTTCTGTACGGTGGAGACGATGATGTACGTGGCTTTGAGGAAGCCGCCTATCGTCGCCAGCTTGGCGCTGTCCCCGCTGGTCAGGTCGGACGTGCTGAATTCCTGCTCGGAGAGAGTCTTGGCTATGAACGAACGGTCGAGCACGATGAAGAGCTTGGAGCGCACGAACTCTTCCATGATCTTTTCGGTGACCGGAATGATGACCCCGGTGTCGATACCCTTGGGAAGTACGGTATCGAGCACCGCTATGCGGTCCTGGGCGGCGGCGGTCGAAGCGATGATGATGAAGAATGCAAAGGCAGTACAGAACCGTTTGAGCATGAAGTCCTCCCGCGTTTATTGAAAGTATACCGCATAACCGAAATGGGCGAAAGCAGAAACTCGCCGGCATCGCTTGCCGCAGGTCATGCTTCGTGCTACCGTCGGCGCATCATGATTGAAACATTGACGATACGGAAGGACGACGACCCACGGCTCGCCGGCGCCCTCGTCTGCATGGTGACGGCGACTGTCGACGCCGTCGCTCCGTCCCCGGCAGGGCTCGCCACTGAGCTTGCGGGGCTGGTCGCCAGGCGCTCGGGCGAGGATTTTCCGTCGCCGGCCCTCAAGGACGCGGTCAGGGCGATGCTCCGCTCGGGCGGTTTCAAGCCGGCGGGGCGGCAGAAGCCGGCCAGCGAGTACCTGGCGCAGGCCGCCCGCGAGGGGCGCTTCCCGGCGATCAACGCGCCGGTCGACTGCAACAACCTGTTGTCGCTCGAGACCGGACTGCCAATCAGCCTCCTTGACGCTGACGAACTCGGCTCGGGCGCCGTGATCAGGATATGCGCGGCCGGCGAGGGCTACGTCTTCAACGCGTCGGGCCAGGAGATGGACCTGTCGGGCCTGCTCTGCGTCTGCGCCGCCGATGGGACGCCGCTTGGCAACCCGGTCAAGGATTCGATGCGCGGCAAGCTCAAGGACGGCACGAAGCGGCTGGCGGGGTTCATTTTCGCGCCGCTGGGCCCATATTCACCCGTATCGCTGGCCAAGCTCGGTGAGCGCTTCGCCTCGCTCTTGGTCGGGTACTGCGGCGCTTCGTCGGCCGCGGTGGTACGGGTCGTGTAGCGTGGAATCGTTCATCCAGATACTGGTGCTGCTGGCCTTCATGGCAGCCGGAGGCTTGCTCCACGTGGTCAAGCTGTCGCCGCCGCCCAAGGTCACCGACATGCTTATAAAGGTCGTGCTGTGGGCCCTGTTGTTCGTGATGGGTTTCAGGCTCGGCAACGAGCGGGAACTGCGCAGCCGCCTGGGCGAGATCGGCCTTCTGGGGCTAGGAACGGCCGTGGCGTCACTGGCCGGTACGATACTCGCGGTATGGGTGGCCTACGCGCTGTATGACGCCCTTCGTTCGAGGAAGTTCCCGGGCCGGGGCGGCGTCGATGCGGTTGTGGACGCCGCTATGGACGCGGACGCAGGGCGCGATGGCGGCAACTTCCCCAAGCCGCGGGCTGGCCTTTCACTTGGACATTTCAAGGGGCCGGGCGTCCTGCTCGCCGTCGTCGTCGCGGGCTTCGCGGCTGGCGTGGCGGCGCCAGGAGCGGCGTTCGATTACGGCCTGGTGACCGGATGGGTGCTCGACGCTCTCCTGTTCATGATAGGCCTGCAGTTCGCCCAGTCCGGCTTGTCGCTGAAGGCAGCCTTCGTCAGGATCGATACCGTGCTCGTGCCGGCCGCGACTCTCGTCGGCACGCTCGCAGGCGGACTCGTCGTGGCCGCCGTCTTCAGGCTGTCCGCGGGCAAGGGGCTCGCGCTTTCAGCCGGGTTCGGGTGGTACACGCTGTCGGGCGTCCTCATATCCGACCTGGGCGACCCGGTGCTCGGCTCGGCCGCCTTCCTTGCAAACATGGCGCGGGAATCCATGGCGTTCATCCTCATACCGGTATTGGCGATGACCAGGCGGCCATACGCGGCCATAGGCTGTGGCGGAGCCACCGCCATGGACGTGACTTTACCTATTGTAGAACAATGTTTAGGACCAGAGGCTGTTCCCGTCAGTTTTACGAGCGGGGCGATATTGTCGCTGCTCGTGCCGGTACTGGTACCGCTGTTCTACGGGCTTGGTTGAAAGCAGATTTGCGGAATGCTCGGTGATAAATTGAGCGCATCCAGGATTGCGTTTCGTAAGAATGTGGACTATACTCCGGAAATGGCCGCCAAAAACGGAATGTTTTCCGGAGGATATCGATGTATCCACGATTGTTGACAATAGACATAAAAGAAAATTTCTTCCTGTTCGGGCCACGTGGAACGGGCAAGAGCACGCTTCTGCATTCGTTGTTTGAATCGAAATCAACCCTGTACTTCGACCTACTGTTGCCGGAACTCGAGGATGAATTTTCTCGTTCACCGCAGACGCTCCGCGCAAAAGTCATGGGCGCCCCGCCACATATCACCCATGTGGTCATCGATGAAATACAGAAAGTCCCAAAACTGCTCGATGTTGTCCACTCGCTCATCGAGGAGACGACAATGATATTCGTACTGACCGGCTCGAGCGCGCGAAAATTGAAGCGGGGAGGAGCGAACCTGCTGGCTGGACGCGCGCAAGTACTCGAATTATATCCTTTTTCCGCTTTTGAATTGCAGGACGACTTTGACCTTGAACGAGCACTGGCATTCGGAACGCTTCCCAAGGCGGCCACCGCAAATTCGGAGCAAAGCAGGCGTCGTTTCCTTACCGCCTACGCCTTAACCTATCTAAAGGAGGAGATCCAGGTTGAACAGGTAGTTCGCAATCTTGATCCGTTCAGGCGTTTTCTTGAAGTAGCCGCGCAGATGTCAGGCAAGATCCTCAATTATGCTTCGCTGGCACGGGATGTCGGCGTTGACGAAAAAACCGTCAAGGCATATTTCCAGATTCTGGAAGACACCTTGATTGGCAGATATCTGGAACCCTTTCACACTTCCGTCCGAAAACGAATTTCAAAAAAAAACAAATTCTATCTCTTTGATACCGGCGTGCAACGAGCCCTCTCCCGATCCTTGTCGATCCCTGTCAGTGAGGGGACAAGCGCCTACGGGGAGCTGTTCGAGATATTTTTCATCAACGAATGTTTCAAGCTCAATCATTATTTCGAAAAGGACTTCTCATTCCATTACCTGCAGACGCGTGACGAAGTGGAAATCGATCTTGTCGTCGAGCGCCCTGGAGCACCCCTGCTCCTGATTGAAATCAAATCGGCTACACGCATCGAGCCAAGGCATTTGGCCTCGCTTCGCAGCATAGGCAAGGATTTCCCGGCTGCACAGCGAGTCTGCGTCGCTCGTGTTGCGATACCGGAAAATCATGACGGTATTCTCGTTCTTCCGTGGCGCATGGCGCTTGAACGGTATTTCCAGGGCAGTTGAACCTCTAGCCCTCCGGTAGCCGCCTGCCACGCGACACGATCAGCGTGATGTCGGCGGCGACGAGGGGCAGCGAGACGCCGTTGGCGGTTGCCAGGTAGCGCGGGCTCCACTGCGGCCCGAATTTCTCCTTGAAGGCGCGCAATCCCTGGAAGTTGTAGATGCCTTCACCCTTGTGGAATATCAGGGAAATGGCCTTGTTCCACAGGGGGGCGGCCTCGCGCGATTCGACTCCGGACATCGGCGCCATGCCCAGGTTGAAGCTCAGGTAGCCGTGAGCCGCTCCCCACAGCAGCAGCTCTATGAAAAGGAATTCCATCGTGCCGTTCGGCGAGTCTGCGGAATGGCGCATCAGGTCGATCGACAGATCCTTGCCGTCGCCGCTCGGCCAGATGTTGGAAAAGGAGACGATACGCCCTTCGCGCTCGACGATGGCGCACGGGAAGTTGAGGAGGTAGTCCTCGTCGAAGAACCCCAGGGAGAATCCCTTTTCCTTGCCGCTCTTCAGCGCGAGCCACGCGTCGGAAACGCCGCGCAATTCCTGTATCCGCGCTCCGGCCTCGCCTGGCTGGAGGACCGAAAAGATGAACCCCTCGCGAAGCATCTTGTTCCTCGGCGGGCGCAGCCGTTTCGCCTGCCCGCCCTCGAGGGAAAACGAGGTCAGGTCGACGACTGCATCCTCGCCCAGCTTGAAGAACCTGAAGCCGAGTTCCACGAGGAGCGGCATCATGGCCGCTCCAACTTCGTACCAGACTAGCCGGCCGCCCTGGCGGCGGACATCCTCGTAGAAATCCCATGCCAGCGACGGGAATTCGGCCTGGTCGCCTACAGGGTCGCCCATTATGACGAAGGTGCGTCCTTCGAGGCCGTACATGAGGAACGATGCCTTGTCCCGGCCGAATCGCAGGTACTTGTCCCCGAGCAGTACCAGGTTGGCTGACGACCGGGTGGATGAGCACAGAACGCGGCGCGCGTCGGCGCCGGCGGTCGAAAGCGTCTCCCGGGGAAGCCGGGGAGAGGGGGCGAGCAGCGCCCGCAGGCCGAACATCGCGGCGGCCACCGCCACGCCGACGCCCGCGCGGAGCGAACGCGGAGCGTCCCTGGAAAATTCGAACAGCAGCCATGTCTCGCTCGAGTAGAGGGCGTGCTTGTTGGCGAAAGCCGTGAGCCATAGGCTTGTCGCGACAACGAAGCCGATGATGGCGATGGACCATCGGCTTGCCGAGCGCGACAGGAGGGCGGCGCGGCGGACGAACAGATTCTTCGAGGGGATGATGAGGGCCGCGCTCGTCGCCATGACGAGGGCTTCCTCCCAGTCGAGTCCCTTGAGGAGCGAGAAAGCGGCGCCGACGACGAACAGGCCGAGCGAAAACCAGTAAGCCGCGTCTATACGGCGCCGGACGCCGTCGGCCACGACGAGAAGCGCGAGCCCGGCGAGGCTGGCCGTGAAGTGGGAGATCTCGAGCAGGGGCAAGGGGATGAACGGTGCGAGAAGCTCGAGCCGGCCGCTTGCCGCGGGGATCGCTCCGGACAGCAAAAGAATGGCGCCCGAGAACGTGACGACGATAGAGAGCGCCGTGGGCGCGAACGACGCGAACAGCCGGCCCGCGCCGGATGCGACCCCCGCGAGCTTGCCGCGCGCCACCCAGGTCTCCCTGGCGACGAACGAAACGAGGGCCACGGCGAGCGGGACCAGGTAATAGATGCCCCGGTAGGCGATGAGCGCGCCGACCAGCGCGTCGGATGGCGTAGACGATGAAAGCGATGCGAACAGCACCGACTCGAAGACGCCGACGCCGCCGGGGATGTGGCTCGAGGCGCCAGCGAACTGGGCTATCACGTAAATGGCGATGAACGACGGGAAGGGCGGGGCTCCTGGAGGCAACAGTATGTACAGGACGAAGGCGGCGAAGGTCCAGTCCAGGGATGCGACCAGAATCTGCGCAAGCGAAAGGGTGCCTTGCGGGAGACGGACCGAGAATCCCCTGAACCGGAGACCTTCGCCGCCCCGGAAGGAGGCTATCAGGTAGGCTGCCACGAGCGCCAGCGGGACAATCCCCATGAGCCTCCATCCGGCCAGGAAGGCCGGAGGCGAGGCGGCCAGGGCGATGCCGCCCATGGTCGCGAGGCCCAGCCAGAAGGTCACGGCGCAGAATGCCACCACGCGCGCTATCGAGCCTGAGTCCATGCCCCACGACGAGTAGAATCTGGTGCGGATGGCGCCCGAGCCGAAGATGGACAGGCCGACGTTGTAGCTGAACACGTAGCTCAGGAACGAGGTGAACGCGACCCTCCCGTAGGGCAGGGATTTCCCGGCGTAGCGTAGCGCAAGCACGTCATACAGCGTCAGGACGAGGTAATTGGCGGCGGTGGCCGCGAGCGCGAGCAGGAGCACCGAAGGTGAATACGAGCGAAGCCTGGCCACGACGTCGTGATAATGGATCTCACGCAGGGCTTCGTAGAGGAAGTACAGCGCCGCGATGAATATCGCGGCGACGATGAAGGGCAGGGCTGTCTTAACAAGTCGATTGATGCCATCACCCGAGCGTTCCGTACCCGTGTTCATTGCGGTCTCCTTATTGCCACCGCTTCGTATTCCCTCCGATCGGCCGCGTAAGCCGTCTCGGCGAGTACGGCCACCCGGTATTCGGGAAGCTCTAAGTCGAGCCCCGCGGCGAAGCGCCCGGCCAGATCGTCCGAGCTCTCCAGCGATCGGGCGAGCTCTGGGTCGGCGCAGAGGACGATGGCGCCGTCCGGCCAGGCAACAAGCCTGAAGGGTATGAATCGCAGGCTGGCGACAACGGATGCGGGCGCTGCCGGGGCTACGATCCCGGCGGAGATCGCCTGCCTGGCGGAAAGCTTGATCATGCGGGCCTTGGATTCCGGCATGGCCGCGCTTATGACCAGGCTTACCCAGTCGAGCAGCCTGTCCCTGACGCCGTGGATATCGCTCATGCTCGATATCGATTCGATCCCCGCGCTCGTGGTGATAGCCTTGGCGAGTCCGGATATTTCCTTGAGGTAGGCGTTCCGCTGGGAGTCGGGGATGCAGTACATGATGACCAGGTGGACCTTGCCGCCATCGGGCGCTCCGTAGTCTATGCCCGCGGGCGACCAGCCGACGGCGCACTGCAGTTCGCCTTCAGCCTGCGAGCGGCAATGTGGGCAGGCGACCCCATGGCCGATGGCGGTATTGGACTCTGCCTCGCGCCTGACGACGCTCTTCATGATGTCGTTCCTGTTCCCGATGTCGGGAATGGCTTCTATCAGGCGGGAAAGCAACTCGAGTGCCTTTTCCTTCCCGGCATCGGGCAACTGGACGAGCCGACCCTTCTCGAGGGCGGAAAGCAGGCTTTTCATGTATTCATATCTCCATTTTCCGGCGTTATCCTGGATGTCCGCGACCGCGCACGCGCCATTTTACGTTCGTATGATCTGTTGAACCAGGTTTTGATAACGTGGGTAAGTACACCGTACGACAGGAGGAACCCTCCTATCCACGCCCAGTATATACTGGGCAGCGGCACGAATCCGAACAGACCCGCGAACGGCAGGTACGGCAAGACGACGGCGGCCGTCATGACCAGGGCCGTCGTCAGCAGCATCGAGAGGCTGGCGCGGCTCTGGATGAAGGGGATGCGGTCGGTGCGGATGATGTGCACGATAAGGGTCTGCGTGAGCAGGGATTCGACGAACCAGCCGGTATGGAAGAGCTGTTCCAGGTAGTGCCTCGAAGCATCGGTGGCGTCCGGCGCCAGCCAGGCCGAGCAGCCGAATACGAACCACATCAAGGCGAAGGTCGCGTAATCGAAGAGCGACGATACGGGGCCTATGGTAACCATGAAGCGTCGGATGAGGCCGATGTCCCAACGGAGCGGCTTCCTGAGCCTCTCACTGTCCACGTTGTCCAGCGGTATGCCGGTCTGCGACACGTCGTACAGGAGGTTGTTGAGCAGTATCTGTACCGGGCTCATGGGGAGGAAGGGCAGGAATATGGAGCTGCCGAGCATGGAGAACATGTTGCCGAAGTTGGAGCTGGCCCCCATCTTGATGTACTTCTGGATGTTGTTGAAGACGCGGCGCCCCTCGATGATGCCGTCCGCGAGCACGAGGAGACTCTTCTCGAGGAGTATGATATCGGCCGATTCCTTGGCGACGTCAACGGCGGTGTCCACCGAGACGCCCACGTCGGAGGCGCGCATCGCGGCGGCGTCGTTGATGCCGTCGCCCATGAAGCCGACCACGTGGCCGCTCGCCCGCAACGACAGGACTATCCGTTCCTTCTGCCCGGGCGTTAGCCGCGCGAAGGCATCGTGCTCCTGGACGGCCGCGGCGAAACCGGCCGCGTCCATGGCGTCCAGGTCCCTGCCCGTGAGTACCGCGCCGTCGGGGAACCCCACGTCCCGGCAAACCTTCGCGGTAACCAGCTCGTTGTCGCCGGTCAGGACCTTTACCCGGACGCCGTGCTCGCCGAGGAGCTTGATGGCCTTGCCCGCCGAGTCTTTTGGCGGGTCGAAGAAGGCCAGGTAGCCCAGGAGTACGAGGCCCGACTCGTCGGCGGCCGAGAAGCTTTCCTTTGATGTCTCGAACTCGCGATAGGCTATGGCCAGGACGCGGTAGCCCTTGGCCGAGAGGCTCGCGTAATCCTCGAGGATGTCCTGCCTGACGATGTCGATCAGGGGCTCGATCTCGTCGTCTATCTGGTAGCGATCGCAGACCTCGAAAATCGCCTCGACCGAGCCCTTGCATATCAGTACGTGGTCTCCTTCGTAATCGACGACGACTGACATCCGCTTGCGCGTGAAGTCGAAGGGTATCTCGTCGACCTTGCGGAGCGTGCGCTCGACCTCCAGATCCTCGTTGGACAGGATCGAGGCATCCAGGATGTTCCGTAGCCCGGTCTGGTAGTACGAGTTCATCCACGCGTAGCGGAGCACGTCTTCGTTTTCACGGTTAGACACGTCGACGTGCTTTTCCAGTACGACCCTGTTCTGGGTTATGGTCCCCGTCTTGTCGGTGCAGAGTATGTCGATGCCGCCCAGGTTCTGTATAGATTTGAGCTTCTTGACGATGACTTTTTTCCGCGACATGAAGATGGCGCCCTTGGACAGGCACACCGTCACGATCATCGGGAGCATGCCCGGAGTCAAGCCGACCGCCACCGAGAGGCCGAAGAGCATAGCCTCGAGCCAGTCGTGCTTGAAGAGGCCCTGGATAACGAAAATGGCCGCAACCATGACGAGCATGAAGCGTATCATCAGGCTCACGAAGGCCTTGACCCCGATATCGAATTCAGTTGCTCCTTTTGGAGCAGCGACGCTCGCCGCCACGGAACCGAGGAAGGTGCGCATGCCCGTGTTCACCGCTATGCCCCGCGCCGTGCCCGAAAGGACGGTCGAACCCTGCAGGCAGGCGGAGGAAAGCGCGGCTAGGTCCGTCCCAGCCGCATCGGGCGTGGAAAATTTTTCCACGGGCATGGACTCGCCGGTCAGGGCCGCCTGGGTGACGAAGAAGTCTTTCGTCGAGACGAGCCGCATATCCGCGGGCACTATCGATCCCGCCGCCAGCAGTACGACATCGCCAGGTACAACCTCGCTTATCGGGATCTCGGTTTCCTTGCCTTCCCGGACCACGATAGCCGAGGCCTGGACCATCAACTTTAGCTTTTCCGCGGCGTCGCTGGAGCGCTGTTCCTGGAACCAGCCAAGGAAAACGCTGATGAAGACCATCGCCACGACGATGCTGCCCGAAGCGATGTCGCCGGTCGCGTAGGAGACGCCGCAGATCACGAGCAGGATGACGACGAGCGGGTCGCCGAGGCGGGTGAGCAACTCGGCCAGAAAGCCTTTATTCTTGTCACCGGCCAGCACGTTCGGGCCGAAGAGCTTGATGCGCTCAGCTACCTCGTCGATGGACAGTCCCTGGGCGCGGGATTCCAGCAACGTGATCGCCGCCTCGGCGGGCACGGTGCAGGTGGAACGGAGCCGTGTTTCGTCAGCGGTATCCATACGTATGGTTGCCGCCGCCTTCCTGGCGACCGATGGTGAAAACAATCGCGGGAGCAAAGCCATGGTGGACCTCTATTATGCGCAGGAGGCTTGCGACGTCCCTGTCGGCGAAGACGAGTATAGCACGCGTGGGAGTGAAAATTGCCGGCACACGATTCTTGAAAGTCAAGGAAGGTGAACGATGACGAACAACATGCTTGATTCCATGGAAATATCGAAACGGGCCATGGACATCATTCCGGCCGTGCTTTTCGTGGTAGACCAGGATGTACGGCTCCTGTATTCAAATTCCTTCGGAGAATCGATTATAGGCCGCAAGTACGAACAGGCATTGAACCGGAAGACCGGCGATATACTTGCGTGCGAGCACTCTTTTGAAGGCAAGCATGGATGCGGAACCTCGGCTGCCTGCGCCGATTGTGTCATCAGGAATTCAGTCAACAAGGTATTCGCGACCGGCGAGACGCTCCGCTATGAGACGACCATGCCATAGGCGGTGCCGAAAAAAAGAACCTGTCAATCCTGATGACCGCCGGCATCATTGAAATTGAAAGCAAGCGTGCCGTCATCCTGTACCTTGAGGACATCGGAGAGCTGTTTGAACTGCGGAAAATCATTCCGGTATGCATGAAGTGCGGCAAGATTCGGTATTCGGACGGAACATGGCTTCGATTTGAAAAATACATTGAAGAGCACATGGGCGTAGACATGAGCCATTCGCTCTGCGATGCCTGCCTCGAAAAGTATTATCCTGAGTCAGGGAAAGACGCCTGACCCTGCAGCCGGCTTATTCGTCGTCAAGCTTTGCCAGTTCGCTCTCTACCAGGGACAGCCGCTCCTGGAGCGTATGTATCGTCCGTTCGAGGCGCTCCCGCTCCTTGTCCAGCCTGAACTTGGGGTCGTCCGACGGCTTGTCGGTCTTCGCCAGCGCCTTGACCGCCTCGGGACTCTTGCCGGCCATGAAGGCGTCTATCGCGGTTGCCCTGGTCTCCGGCTTCTTGATGCCCGCGACGAGCTTCATTGCGTCCCATCCAAGTTCGGCGGGTACCTGCCAGGTGTAGGCCTTCATAGCGGCGCTGGCGCTTGTCCTGGGCACGCCAAGCGCGCGGTCGAGGTAGTCCTCAAAGCGGACGAAGTACTTGCGGCACAGGGTTTCCGCCTCGACGACCAGCCTGCCGAACTCGAGCATCAGCTTGCCGTTCTCGGGTAGCAGCAACTTTATCCGCTTCGTCATGTCGACGAAGTCGGGCTCGGTCGCGAAGCTGTTGGTGTAGGCGCCTTTCTTCTCGGCCTTTTCGAGGAGGTCGTGGAAAATGGACCAGAATTCGTTGGTATGCGCCCGGGCGCCTGGAACGAACGCGCCTTTTTCACAATGCAGGTGGTGGGCGTATTCATGTATCGCCGTATAGGTCAGTTGCCCGTCGTTCTCGAAATTCTTGTTGTGTATGAGTATCTCATGGGACAGGGGCTTGTAGAGGCCGTTGACCATGCCGCTTTTCTTGCCGGTGAACACGACGCTGAAGTCGGTTTTGCATCCCGCGATGCCCAGCAGCATCGCCTTTGTCTGGTCCTGGTTCATCCCTGTCCTCCGGCTCGAGAAGTCAGCCTACTCTACTACGGCGCCGGCGGCGCGGGCAAGGATCGACCGGCGGGTATTCGGCATAGACCTTGGGGCTGAAATCGGATAGGATATTCCTTCAATTCACGTCCATGTCCTGGACGGTCCAGCCTCAATTTTTCCGTTCCCGGTGATGAAAGGACGTTCCGTGGCGAAAAAGCCCAATTATTCGTTCGAAAAACGGCAGAAAGACCTTGCCAAGAAGAAAAAGAAGGAAGAGAAGCTCAAGAAGAAGC
>PGXR01000309.1 GCA_002839245.1 Spirochaetae bacterium HGW-Spirochaetae-7
CCGGATCGAGGCCGAGTCCTCGCACGGTGCGTATGAACGATTCGGCTATCGCGTTCACGGGCAGGCACTGGCCGTTGTTCGTGGATACGCTCGCGCGTATTGACTCGTCGGTCTCCTCCATCACGACGGTATCGACGCCGGCAGCACGGAGAGACGCGGCGAGCAGGGGGGCGGCTAGGTCGTCCCAGCACGGCAACAGGAGAGTCTTGCCCTTCAGCGCCGTGGCGTACCGGGGATTGACCGAGCCGAAGTCGCGGTGCTCCTCCTGGCTCGCGTTTCCAGTGCCGCTTTCCGCGGCGCTTCTATCGCGATGGTTGCGGAAAGCCCGCACGGCCGCCTCGATCCTGGTCTCGTATCCCACCGCGCTGTCGTGCTCGTCGAGCTCGAGCACGAGGAACGGCTTTCCGTAGGCTTCCATGACCTTCTTGAAAGCGTCCACTACGAAGGAATCTGGGCCGCACTTGAACGACGTGACGAGTGCCGGATACAGCCCCTCCGTCCGTGCCGCACTCTCCGCGGCCCGCAGGATGCGCTTGCCGTACTCCCACGGGATTTCCCTGAGCAGCGGGAGTATCCGGGATTCGCGGTCCGGCACCGGTTCGAGCATATCCTGGTACCAGGGGGTGACGCCCAGGTCCGCCACCATGTCCGGGATGCCCTTGTTCATGCCCGAAGGGAGAACCGAGTACGGACGGCCGAGCAGCGCGACCTCGATGTCCGTGCCTTTCGCGACGTGCTTCCTCCTCGCGAAGGCCGCCCTGAGCCGCGCTCCTCGATCGGCCTGGAATCGTTCGGCGAAGTCCCAGGCTCCAGATATCGCGTCGCGGGTCAGATGCAGGCCCGCCTTCTCGACGAGGCAGCGGTGGAGTTCCTCCTTGACGCGGAAACTCGTGTAGCCCGACTCGACCAACGGAGCAAGGAAGCGGCCGCCGTCGTCGAGCTGGGATACGAGGGAGGGAGCGTACTGCGTCTGGTAGCAGTACAGGTGGTTGCCCTCGGAACCGTCTGATTTCTTCTCGAGGTAGACGGGGACGAAGACGAAGTCGGCGCGTTCGAGAAGCGACAGCGCGTGCCCGTGGAACGAAGCGATTGGGGCGCAGAACTCGGCGCCCATCCGCGCCTTGCCGGCGGCCACCAATCCGTCGCGCGGGTCGCTTTGGACGGTCGGTAGGCCGAGCGCCTCGAAGAAGACTTTCCAGAAGCCCAGGTCCTCGATCAGTGAAAGCGCGGCTGGCAACCCGATCACGGGACCTGAACCGGCAGGCGCGATTCCCGGCAATGACAGCCTGGCTTTGCGCTCCGCCTCGGCCCGTATCGCGGACAGCCGCGGGGGACCCGGTTTCCTGGCCACGAAGGACTTGGTCGCGTAGTCCCTGCCGCAGAGGAAGCCGAAGGCGAGCTCCTGTCCGCTCACGGTCGCCACGGACAGCTTGCAGTGGTTTGCGCACAGCCCGCACACTTCGTTTCGAACGGGCAGCTCCGCTCGGTGGAGAGCGACGCCTCTGAAGCTCGTATCGCCGCCAATAGCGGCGTCGTTGCCAATAGCGGCGTCGCCGCAGATAGCGGCGTCGCCGCAGATAGCGGCGTCGCGCAGCGACAGCGCGGCCCCGAACGCACCTGTCAGGTGGC
>PGXR01000310.1 GCA_002839245.1 Spirochaetae bacterium HGW-Spirochaetae-7
TGACGGTCTCGCGCTCGGCCGTGCGAAAGGCCGCGTCGCCCGAGCCGCGCTTCTTTGCGACCTCCGCCATCAGGGACCGCTCGGCGGGTCCGAGGTCGGACTCCTCGAGGATGCCGCCCGCGGCGTCGGCTTTGCCGAGCAGCGCCTTCAGCGCAGCGGCCCTCAGCGAGCGGGACGCATCGGCTATGGACACGAGCTTGTCCGGGGTCATCGACAGCACGCCTTCCCTCGACAGGCGCCCGAACGCGGAGCCGGCATCCTTCTGCTCCATTCCTATGGCAACGCATATGGCCTGCATCGCGGCCGGGCCGTTTTCGGTCAGGTAACGTATCATCCGCTCCTCGGGCGGACCCGACTCGAGCCAGGCCCGGCCGAGCGCCGTAAGTTCGTAGACGGCCCTGGCGACGCGGTCGGTCTCGGCGGCGAGCCCCTTCGCCGTCAGCCATGCCTGCGCCTGGTTGGCGTGACCTTCCACATAATCGATGTCTTTCGCGAGCCTGGCGGCATCGAGTGGCTCGCCGGGGGCGTAGCGCAAAAGGACTTTTATCTCGAGCGGGTGCAGTCCCTTGAGAAGCGATCGTGGATCCATTATTCGAACTCCGGTTTCAGATAGGTGAGCTATTGAAGCTTTTTCAAAATGCGTCTGCATTTTGAAAAACCCTCAGTTATCAATGATATTGTCGGATTTCTCGTCGGGCGTCAATTGGAGGGTCGGGATGCGTATCACGCCATGTCCAAGCCTTCCGTCCATCGATATGTCTATGTCGTCCCCGGTGCGGGCATGGACGCAATGAGCGGTCTTCGCGTGCACCGGCAAGCTCGCCAACGCGTCCCAATCGACGAATGACGAGGTCGAGCCGTAGGCGGCGGAAAAATAGCCGATGTTCATCGCGGTGACGTTGTGGAAGAAATGGCTTCCGAGCGAGGAATCCACGCTGAAGTCGGGCAGGTCGGCTTCGACTATGGCTTTGGCGTTTGAAATCTGCGCGAAGGATACGGGGACGCCCAGCCATCGGTCGCGGGTTCCCCATCGTCCGGGTCCTATGAGCGCGTAGTACCGCCCCTCCGCCTTGATTGACTCGTTGAGAGAGGCAATCTCTTTCGCGATAGTCTCGGTATCGGAGCGGTCCCAGGACTCCGGATCTATGAAAACGAGGTCCCTGACGCCATGGATGCGCCCGTTTCCCATGCACCGGTCGCTCGCCACCAGGCATTCGCCCTTGACGAGCGCCCCAAGGTCAATGACGATCTTGTCCGAGCGCTGGATAAGCGGCTTGATCTGAAGGATGTAGAATACCGGCGCAAGGTCCGGTCCATCCTCGCTGACGGCGTACTCTATCTCCACCGGTATGCCCATGCTCTTGGTCCCGACCTCAAGTACCGCGTCGACGACCGCGGCGAAGGGGAACAGGTCGTATTTGAGCACGGGAGCGAAGTCGATTATCCTCGGGCCGCGTGCCGATACTCCTGGTTCGAGCCTGTCGTCCTCGATATTCCAGGTGCTGGCGACGAGCGAGAAGCCCCGGTCTTTTTCCGCCTCGCTCAGGTCCAGCCTAGCGAGCGTCGCTTCCTCGCCGGCCGAGAGGTCGAAATCAAGCCGTTCCATGTCGAGCGCGT
>PGXR01000049.1 GCA_002839245.1 Spirochaetae bacterium HGW-Spirochaetae-7
CGGGCGAGCCTAATCGGCGTTTCCTCCTTTCCGTTCAAGAATTGCCCGGATTGATTTTCGCTGCTTCCCGCTCTTGTCTATGTAAAAGCCATCCGCCGGGGCGGGCCGCGCCTTCGAGTTCTGGCGAACGGCATCGTGCGCACGCTGCAGCAGCCGGGCGTATGAGTTCGCTGATGTGCCGGCGGCGGCGGCCAGGCGCGTCAGGTTTCCGGCGTCGGCATGCTCGGTTATCGCCTGGTCAAGCTCGGACTGGAGCTGGCGGGCGGTCGCCAGTGCGACGATTGCACGTTCGAGGATGGCCAGGTCAGAACGGGTCGGTATGCCGAACGCGGCCAGATCCTCGACATGGTGCGCCCAGGTCTCGGCCATTTCTGGCGAGATTGCGGCCGGGATCGCGGCGATATCGGCCGGAAGGGCAGCGCCGGCGGCGACAAGGTGGCCGTGCTTTGCGGGTCGATACGATCCGCTTGCCTTCAGTTCCTCTACGGTTTTTCTGCGTGACATTCTGTTCACCTCCAAAAGTTGAAATTACGACCCATTAGACGAGAGGTAGGCTACGTTTGGGGTATTACCCATACCCCCCCCCGTTTGAAATGGGGTACTACCGGATCGCCTCAATTCCGGCCCGAGTAGCCTTCAAATCTTCGATCCTTGCTCGCCGCGCCTGTCCCTGGTTGTGCTCCGCGCTCGCGCCAGGCTTTCAGCGTACTTAGCACGCAGTTCGTCAGTGAGTACGCGTTTAGTACCGTTTACACGCTTGCCGAATCGATAGGCGAATAAACTGCACTTGACCACGGGGCAGAGCTTCACCTCGGCCGATGATCCGCCCGAACAGTCAATGCAATACTCACGGATCGATCGAAGCGGTGATTTCACCTTCGTTTCTTCGTTCATTCCCTTCACCTCCTGTAATGTTTCAGTAACAATTTATGACGTATATGACGTTATGACGTTATTTGCACAAAGTTCCTCGCGTATAGGAAATAGGAAAGTTTCGGGAAATACGTCATATTCGTCATAACGTCATGGTTCATCGAAGTACGATCCCCTCACGGTAGGCTTGACCGCCCGGTTTTACCGCCTCGATGCCTCGCTCTGAAAGCGCCCGCCCGAAGGCCTGGGCCGTCCATGGCTTGCGCCCTTCGCGTTCCGCCCATGCTGTAAAGGATTTATAGAGGTCTCCCGAAAGGGTTTGCGCGGCCTGTTCAAGGCGGGCACAGGCATCAATCCATTGTGCTATGAAATCTTCCGAGTCCAGGTATTCGCCGGAGGCCGCGTCGATCTCCGCGCACGGTGGCATCGCCATGCTCGCGGCGTATGCCTGGGCGCCCCGGACGAGCATGCCCATGATTGCGTGCCGCTCTTCGAGGAGCTTTCGCAGGATGTGCGGGTCCCGGCTTGCACCTTCGAACCGGCGATTGAACGGCACGAGCCGTACACGGCGTCGGATGGCGAAGTCAACGCGGGCGAGGCGTGGGGCGTGGTTTGTACTTAAAACGAATTTTGCTTGCGGTTCGAAGGTCGCCATGACGTTCGAGAAAAGCGCCCGTGCGGTGATGGAATCAGAGCCTGTCAACCGCTTGACGAGCGAGAGGTCAAGCCGGTCGCCTTCCCCGCTTTCGCCGACCAGGACGAGTCGCCGGCCGCGAAGGTTTAAGAGTTCGGGGCTTGGCCCGCCGCGCCGGTTACTGTCCATAAGCAGTTCAGGCGGCGCCGTCCAGCAATAGTCGCCCATAAGCGCGGACTGCACGGACGCAAGAACAGATTTCCCGTTCGCGCCTGCCCCGACCCTGATTTCCAGATCCTGAAGGCTGCAATCGCCTGTCAACGCAATCGCCATTCGGGCGATGATCCAGCCGGCAAGATCCTCGCGGCCGTCGGCTATCTCGCGAATAAACTGAACGAAGGCCAGCGGTTCAGTGTCGAAGTCGGGGGCGGCGCCTGCGAGGTTTATGCAAAAATCGCCCGCTTCGTTGTTGTGTATTTCGCCGGATTTTAGATTGACGAGCCCATGTGCCGTATTCAGCGACCAGGGATCGCTATCGAATTCCCCGAGGCGGCGCACGAAACGCGGATCGGTCGCCGCAATGGCGACGGCGCCCGTCAGCTTGCCGGAGGCCTCCAGGGAGCGCCAGGCTTTCCACGAAGGCAAATCGCTTTCGGCTTTCGAAGCACAGGCCCGGCAGACTAACTTCGCGACTTGGATGATTTGACCCGATTGATCGACCGCCCATCGCGAGCCATCCCAGACGACCCAGTTTTTCAATTCTGGGATATATGCGAGAGATTCTCCGAAGGTATCGGCGACAGATTCCGACAGGCCGGATTGCGTCGCTGGCCGCGGTGGCAGTGCGCCACCTATGGCGACGAGTTCCGCCTGGAGCTTCGCGTGCCGCCGGAGCATCTTTTCGATTGTGTCAGTCATCGCGCTACCTGGGTAGTCGCTGCTGCTATGAGGCGATCAAGCGTTTCGGCGGGAATGAGGACGCGTCCGCCCAGCTTGACGAATGGTATGGAACCATCAGCGAGGCGACGGGTTAGTGTAGGTAATGAAATTCCGAGAGCCGTTGAGGTCTCGGACTTTGACAGGAAACGGCGGGTACTGCTCATTTTTACCCTTCTACGTCATCACGACGTTGAAAAATTGGCCTACTGTCTCGCGACGTTGGCCGCGTTGTGCCCTACTGTCTCACGACGTTGGGCGCCGTACCTTAGCTTAAGGGTTGGTCGTTTTTATCAAATTTTATTTTTGATAGGTCGACCATTTCGGCAACAGAATCAATCATGGGATCCTCCAGGTATTCTTCGTATAGCTCGGCTTCCCTTTGAATAAGTTTGTTGTATTTAACTTCATCCATGATATCTTTTAGGGCATCCGAATTTTCAAGCACTTTCGCAGTTTCTCTTGGTACTCCAATTTCAAAGGCCGCTTCGATATATGCCTGTTTGCGAGCTATGCCCCGGACCATGGTGTAATACTGGGCAATAATGCTTTCGTTTAAATATTGCCCTACAGATGAAGCCCCGGTATATCGAGCTAGTTCTTCAAGGTAAAACTTCGTCGTAGTGGTAACTCTGAAGTTGATCTGTTCTTGCTTTTTTTCTTTCATACCAACCTCCTGATAACAATCTATCATATGTCTATCGTGATGTCAATATGTATAACACTTTATTTTCGTGATATCTATAACCAATCTTCAGATATTCTTTGAGTCCAACGAAAATGAGATCCAATCAACAAATCAAGAGTGTTTTACGACCTACTGCTTATTGCTGAAAATGGGTTGTTACCGAAATTGTTTCTTTTTTTGCTTGTGCACGGTGAATTTCAATGATACATTATGCACTTGGTATCAAGGTATAATTCCTTGTGATACCTACGTTATACGGTCAAGGTACTGCGTTGTGAATCAAGGTGAGATAAGGTCAAGAAGCGCCTTCTAAGCAGCAGGTCGGCGGTTCGAGCCCGCCTGGTCCCATCACCGCACCAAGCGCCTGAAGCCAATGAAGGCTGCGCCGGCCGTGTAGAGCAGCGTCACGATGAAGCCGAGCCACTGTGCCCTCATGAAGAAGAGGGCGGCGCCGAGCGACGCGACGGCAAAGCCGCCGACAGCCAACGCGATTGGCTTGATGGCATCGGGCATTCCGTCCTTGGCTGCTTCCTCCAGCAGCACCGGGTAGGCGAGAGCGCTCGCCGCGACCATGCACGGCAGGGCCAGCATATAGACACGGCTCGGTTCGCCCCAGGAAGCCAGCCCGTTCGCCACGCTGAACACCGAAAGCGAACCGGCCATGTACGAGAACAGGCGCTCGTACTCCAGTCCCCTCGCCAGGGGGGCGAATCCCACCGCCAGGGCATAGCTAGCGGTGCTCAGACCGAAAGGCAGCAGCCAGTACCGGAGCAGGAACGAAAGCACGAGCAGCGGCGAACCCCAGGCGGGTTCGGACAGCGGCTTCAGGACAATCCACAGCAGTACCGCCGGCAACCCGAAAAGGAGCCCCCGGGCGAACGCGTGCATCGCGGAAGCACTGTCGCGGGACGTCCAGGCCATGACCGCGAGGAACGACAGCGGCAACGAAAGCAAGGAAAAGATGTACATGGGGATCAGGTTATCACGGAGGTTCCCTCCAGACAAGTATCGCCGGGCGGTCAGAACAGTGCCAGCAGGTCGAGGTGGTCAGTGGCCCAGCTCGCGAACTTGCGGCCGGCGTCGGCCATGGATTTGACCTTCAGCCTCGGCTCTTCGGCGGCAACGCTCGCGGAAAGTTCGTCCAGCGCCTTGGCGAAGGCGGATTCATGGTCCACGAGCGACTTCAGCACCGCCTCGGGATCGGAGCTGGCCGGGATAGCGATGCGGGGAGATACTCCCGTAAACTGGGCATCGAAGGCTCGGAGAGCTTCCACATGCTCTCTTTTCTGTGTTATGACCGATTCCAGAAGCTTGCGTATCGCGGGCGACTGGATGCTCTTGCCCGAATCGCGGTACGCGGCCACCGCCTCTTCGCAAGACCGGGAGAGAGCAAGCCCGGACACGGCAACATTTTCACTCATGCAGAAACGATAGCACCGGCGAGGGTGGATGTCAAATCGCTTATGCGCCGCAAGGGGTTACCTACCCTTTGACGCGATTACGGGCTCTGTGCTAGTATCGCAGGCACTATAGAAATTTGCAGGGCAAGCCGAAGGAGGTCCATTGGCGGACAACAAGAACCTGCGGACCAACGAACAGATTCGTGTCCGTGATGTACGATTGATCGACGAGAATGGAGAACAGAGGGGCGTTTTGCCCATGGTGGAAGCGCTTCGCATGGCCAAAGAGCTCAGCCTCGACCTCGTCGAGATCGCGCCGCAATCGAACCCGCCGGTCTGCAAGATACTCGACTACGGAAAATTCAAGTTCGAACAGGAAAAAAAGGTCAAGGACAACCGGAAGCACCAGAAGATCGTCAAGATCAAGGAAGTCCGGATGCAGCCCAAGATCGACGACCACGATCTTGATTTCAAGTCCAGGCACGTTCGCAACTTCCTCGAAGAGGGAAACAAGGTCAAGGTCACCATCAGATTCAGGGGCCGGGAACTTGCCCATACAGAACTCGGCGAGGACGTCTTGAAGAGCGTTCTCGTCAAGATCGAAGGTCTTTACGTCATGGAGAGTCCCCCGAGGATGGAAGGCCGCTTCATGTCAATGATGCTCATACCCAAGGCCCCGGTCATCAAGAAGCCGGAAGCCCCGCGGCCCGCCACGGAAGCCGCGCCAGAGACTACACCGTGAAGGATGGATTGTAATGCCCAAGATGAAGACAAAGCGGTCGGCGGCAAAACGCTTTTCGCTGACCGCGAACGGCAAGGTAAAGTACAAGAAGATGAACCTTCGCCATATCCTTACCAAGAAAAGCTCCAAGCGCAAGCGCAAGCTCCGCAAGGCCGGTTACGTCGCGTCCGGCCCCGTGCACATGATAAAGAAGAAGCTGCTGCCGTACGGTTGATGCGCAAACGGGCCCGCACGGGAACGCTTGCATTCTGGCTGGGTTCGGCCCCGGTTCATCGATTTTCAGGATAATCAAGGAGATTTACCATGCCCAGAGCAGTAGACGGCACCAAGCGCAAGGATCACCGAAAAAAGATCCTCAAGCTGGCCAAAGGATATTACGGACGCAGGTCCACGAACCACAAGACCGCCAAGGACGCCGTCGCCAAGGCGCTGATGTATGCGTACCGCGATCGCCGCGACAAGAAACCGACTTTCCGCGCCCTCTGGATCGCGCGCATCAATGCGGCCTGCCGGGCTGAAGGCATCACGTACAGCCGGTTCATCGAAGGCGCCGTCAAGGTCAACCTGGCCGTCGACCGCAAGGTCCTCGCCGATATCGCCGTACGCGATCCCGCGGCCTTCAAGGCCATCGTCGAGCGCGTCAAGACGACGGTACAGGCCTGATCGATGATAAGCCTCGAGCAGGTACGCTCCCTCGAATCCCGTGTCGAGAAAGCCGTCGCGCTGATTGCGTCACTCCGGTCGGAGAACGCGTCGATGCGCTCCGGCCTCGCGGCGGCGGAGTCGCGGGTCGCAGAGCTCGAGGGCCTCATCCAGGGTTTCCAGAAGGATCAGGCGAGGATTGAAGAAGGCATCGTCGAGGCGCTCCGCAAACTCGATTCATTCGAGGATACGGTACACGTCGCGGTCGCCGACAAGGGGCCCGAACTGGCTGCCGAAACCAAAAAGCCGGAACAATTCGAAGAGGCCCAAGCCGAGCTTGCAGAGCTGCCTTCGGGCGGTGACGGCACCGAAGCCCTCGACATCTTCTAGGATGGCAATCGAGACCGTGCGCGTAGAGCTGCTCGGGGCCTCGTTCACGATTCAGACCGATGAGAGCAAGGAGTACGTCGAGTCGCTGCTGGCGTACCTCGGATCGAAGATCGAGACAGTCAAGGCATCGTCGAAGGTCGACGATCCCCTGAAAGCCTCGATACTCGCCGGTATTTTCCTCGTCGACGAACTGTACAGGGAGCGGGTCGATGCTTCCACCCACTCGAGCCAGGCGGAGCCCGATGTCGACATCGGGGCCGTGGCTGAACGGCTCATCACCAGGATCGATGAAACTTTGAGCGATACAAAATCGCCGTCCCAAATCGGAGGGAATCCATGAGCATGCCGTTGGAAGATCTGTTCGAGTACGAAGGAAACGCATACGAATTCACCGTCGCCGTCAACCGGCGCGCGTATCAGCTCGCCGTCCTCAAGACTCCCGAAGTGGAGAAGAACAACGGCAAGGTAGTCTCGCTGGCGATGCGCCAGGTCTTCAACAAGCAGATTGAGTACCACTTCGAATAGGGTCCTCGTCCTTTTCGGCCCTACCGCCGTCGGCAAGACGGCAACCGTCGAGCGACTCGCAAGCGACGACCGGCTTCCACTGAAGCCGGTCGTCGTCGTATCGGCCGACTCGGTCCAGGTCTACCGCGGGCTCGACATCGGCTCGGCCAAGCCTGGCGCGGATGAACGGGCCAGGATAGGACACGAGCTTGTCGACGTGCTCGACCCTTCCCAGCCGTTCTCCGTCGGCGAATTCGTGCGACTGGCCGACGAGGCCTGCGAGCGCGCCTGCGGCCGAGGCGCGTTGCCCGTCCTGTCCGGCGGCACCGCCTACTACGTGAAGGCTTTCCTGTACGGACCCCCGCCCGCCCCACCCTCCGATCCAGTCATCAGGGAGGCGATCCAGGCGGAGCTCGCGCAACGGGGCCCGGATGCCATACGGCGGGAGCTCACGGAAATCGATCCGGCGAGCGCCGCGCGCATCAAGCCTGCAGACCTGTACCGGGCCACCAGGGCCATAGAGGTCTATCGATGCTCAGGCAGGCCGCTCTCGAGTTTCAGCTTGCCGACAGAACCCCGGCCACGCTGGAATACCGTCGTGATAGGTCTTGACCGGCCCCGGGCCGAACTCTACGCCCGCATCGATGCCCGGGTCGACGCGATGATGGCGGCGGGGCTCCCTGCCGAAGTCGAGTCGCTGGTACGCTCGGGATTCGGCCCCGGCGACCCCGGCATGAAGGCGATAGGCTACGCGGAATTCCTCCAGGCGGACGGAGGCGACGCCGGTGGCGGAAACCTTGCGTCGGTCACCGAGGCCATCAAGCTGCATACAAGGCGATACGCCAAGCGGCAGCTGACCTTCATGCGCAGCATCGCCGGCGTCAGGTGGTTCGGCGCCGACGATTACGAAGGCGTGCTGTCCGCGGTCATTTCCTGGCTGGCCTAGAAGCCCCTGATCCTGGCTTTCGGGGCTGCCTCGCGGATTATCGTCAACAGCCTCTCCATCGTCGCATCGTCATACGGCGAGACGCCGGCTGCCCAGGTCCGGTCCAGGACGCGCCCCGGACGGTAACGCTGCAGGAAAACCGGGTCTCCCGGCTCGAGGAGCGACGCTATTGACTCCGCGTCGCGCTCGCCGACGAAGCCCGGCACGCAGGTGATGCGGAATTCATACTGCGCGCTAGAACCGCGCACCGCACGGACGCTGCGCCGTATCGAGTGGGCCGCGTCCGCAGGCGCGCCGGGCCACAATTCGACATAGCGGTCAGGATCCGTCTTCAGGTCCATCGCCGTATAGTCGGCGCCTGCCTGCGCGATCCTGTCAGGCGAGCTGCCGTTGGTGTCCAGCTTGACGACATAGCCCAGGCTCCTTATCGACGCTACCAGTCCGGGCAGGTCTTCGTGCATCGTCGGCTCGCCACCCGACAGGACGACACCGGTCAGCACGCCGCGACGACGCTCCAGGAAATCCATCGCCGCGACGAGAGGCACCAAGTCGTCTGAAAGGTCCCCGGGACCGGGCTCGACGAGGCCGGGATTGTGGCAGTACGGGCAACGCATTCCGCATCCTGGCAGGAACAGCACGGCCGCGACCCGCCCCGGATAGTCGACGAGGCTGGTCTTCAGGAGCCCTACGCGCATGTACGCGCCGGTCTAGACCGAAACCGCTTCGAGCTGGCGCGGTGAATGAGCCCGGGATATCTCGCCGCCTTCCGCTCCCAGGAGCAGAGCAGTGGGGGTGGACAGCACTTCGTGGCGCCTCGCGAGGCTGAGCCCCTCCTCGGTGTCGACGTCCACGACGACGCCAGGCAGGCCGCTTGCCGACAGCCAGTCCTTGACCGGCGGGCAATTCGGGCACGTGTCCCTGGTGAAAAGCATGTAGGACGCGGGGACAACAGGTGCTCTCGATACCGTACCGGCGAGTCCGGAAGGGAAGGCGTATTCGCGGCGCGTGGAGAACTCCTCCCGCTTTCCGGCATTCCAGTTCTTCACCGAGCGGTAATAGCCGACGATCCGGCTGTAGACTTCCGTCGGCGTTCCCTCGACCGACAGGAGCCTGGCCTTGAGTTCCGCCAGCTCAGCCTCTTTCTGCTCCCTGCTTTCCATATAATCCCTCCAAGAATTCAACAACAAGCCGCTAGTACATAATTCTTCATAAGTCAGGCCATTCCGGACAGCTCGCTTTCAAGCACGCGTATCTCGTCGCGGAGGCGGGTCTCCCGCTCTGCTTTGCACTTGGGACAGGTAAAATGCTCGCCGGCTACGTAGCCGTGGACGGGGCAGACCGAGAAAGTCGGTGAAATGGTGTAGTACGGGATACGGTAGCGGCCGGCTATCGTACGCACCAGGTCGCGCATCGCCCGCCAGTCGTTGACTGCCTCGCCGAGGTACGCATGGAAGACGGTTCCTCCGGTATATCTTGACTGGAGCGACTCCTGGTGGTCGAGCGCGTCGAAAAGGTCCTCGGTAAAGTCCGCGGGCAGCTGTGTTGAGTTCGTGTAGTACGGTTCGCCCTCTCCGGCGCAGAGTATGTCGGGGTAGCGCTTGCGGTCGTGCCGGGCCAGCCGGTACGACGTGCTTTCGGCGGGTGTCGCCTCGAGGTTGAAGAGTTCGCCAGAGTCGACCTGGTAATCCTGCAGCCGCTTGCGCATGTGGTCGAGCACTTCCTCGGCGAAGGCCTTGCCTTCGGGCTCGGATATCGGCTTGCCCATGTAGTTTCGGCAACACTCGTTCATGCCGACCAGGCCGATGGTCGAGAAATGGTTGTCGAAATTCTTGAGGTAGCGCCGGGTATACGGAAAGAGCCCGCCCGAGAGCAGGCGCGAACAGACCTTCCGCTTGACCGACAGACTCCCGGCCGCCAGGTCCATCAGCTTGTCGAGGCGGCGGTAGAAATCGGCCTCGCCCCCGGCAAGGTAGCCAAGGCGCGGCATGTTGAGTGTCACGACGCCTATCGAGCCTGTCAGCTCGTCCGAGCCGAAGAGTCCGCCGCCGCGCTTCCGGAGTTCCCTCTTGTCGAGCTGCAGCCTGCAGCACATCGAGCGGACGTCGGCCGGGTCCAGGTCCGAGTTGACGAAGTTCTGGAAATACGGCGTGCCGTACTTCGCGGTCATCTCGAAGAGGAGCCGCGCGTTGTCCGAGTCCCAGTCGAAATCCCTGGTGATGTTGTACGTCGGGATGGGATACTGGAAACCGCGGCCGTCGGCGTCGCCCCCGAGCATCAGCTCTATGAACACGCGGTTTATCGCGTCCATCTGGGGCTGGCAGTCGCCGTAGGTGAAGCCCTGGTCCTTGCCGCCGACGACGGCAGGCCTGTCGCGCAGGTCGGCAGGGCAGGTCCAGTCGAGGGTAATGTTGGTGAACGGCGCCTGGCTGCCCCAGCGGCTAGGCGTGTTGACGCCGAACATGAAGCTTTGCACGCACTGCCTCAGCTCGTCGTCGCCGAGCGAATCTATCCTGACGAAGGGCGCGAGGTAGGTGTCGAAGCTGGAGAAGGCCTGCGCGCCTGCCCACTCGTTCTGCAGTATGCCCATGAAGTTGACCATCTGCTGGACGAGGGTCGACAGGTGTTTGGCCGGTGCGCTCGTTATCTTGTCCGGCACGCCGCCAAGACCCTCGGCTATCAGTTGCCGCAGGGACCAGCCGGCACAGTAGCCTGAGAACATCGACAGGTCGTGTATATGGAAGTCGGCGTTCTGGTGGGCTTCGGCTACTTCCCTCGGATAGATGTTCCTGAGCCAGTAGTTGGCCGTGACGGTACCCGAATTGTGGAGGATGAGTCCCCCGAGCGAATAGTTGACGTTGGCGTTTTCCTTGACCCGCCAGTCGACCTGGGCCAGGTAGCCGTCCATCGTCCTGTTGATGTCGAGCATCAGGCGCTGGGCGTCGCGGACGGCTTCCCGCCTGGCGCGGTAGAGTATGTACGCCCGGGCCACCTGCGTTTCCCTGGCCTCTATCAGCGCCTCCTCGACGAGGTCCTGTATCTCCTCGATGGCGGGTATGGAATTCGGGTGGCGGGCCGAAAGCACGAGGCCCAGCCTGGTCTCGACGTCCGCGGCGATGCGCTGCACCCGGTCGCGGTCAGGCTGGCCCCGGACAGCCTTGAAAGCCTTGTCTATCGCGGACTCGATGCGGCCGCGGTCGTAGCGCTCGACCGTGCCCGAACGCTTCGCTACGAAACGGTCGGCATCGTCGCCGGTACCCAGGAAGGTGCGCCACTCGGGAAAGACCTGCTGGGCCTGTGCCATGCTCATTCCCCTTCCCGCGCGTTTTCCAGGCGGCCAATCTCCTGCATGAACTCGTCCATTGACTCGAATTTCCTGTAGACGCTCGCGAAACGTATGTAGGCGACCTTGTCGAGGGTATAGAGTTTGTGGAGGGTCATCTCCCCGAGCGATGAGCTCGGGACTTCGTTCCCGCCCTTGCCGAGCATCGCGGCGTCGTCCTCCATCTCGTTGAGGATGTTCTCTATGGTCATCTGCGACACCGGTCGCTTCTCGAGGGCGCGCTGCAGGCCGCGCTCCAGCTTGCTCCTGTCGAAGGGTTCCCGGCGACCGTCGCGCTTGACGACCATCAGGGATTTTTCCTCGATGCGCTCGTAACTCGTGAAGCGGAAGCCGCAGGACAGGCATTCGCGGCGACGCCTGATGCTTTCTCCGTTGGCCAGCGTCCGTGAGTCGGTAACGCGGTCGTCCATCGATCCGCAATGGGGGCATCTCATTTTATTAATCGTCCTCCGGCAATCGGCAACGTGAACGGTGAATGACATGGTACGATTTTTGCACGCATGCTATACCAGTGATGGTATCCTCATAGGCGACTGCATCAATATATAGTGCCAGCTCGTCAAATTGTCAATACAATAGAGCGACGACAGGCCTATATTGCTTTTTACGCCAAATAGGACGATTTTTACTTCATCGTACCGAGCACATTGCAGGAGGAATGCAGAATGACTTTTTCAGAGCGGATGAAGGATTTCGTCGACAAGGGAATCAAGGCTTCCAAAAACATCGCGAAGCAGACCGGGGACAAGGCCCAGGAATGGGGCGAGAAGGGCGTGCTCAAGCTCGAGGTGCTGCAGCTCCGCAACCAGGCGGAGAAGCTGACAGCTCGCCTTGGAGCCGAGGTCTACGAAGTGCTCGTCGAAAAGGCCCAGAAGACAGTCGGCAGGGAGTCCCCGTCGGTCAAGCAGACCATCGAGCAGATACAGGCGCTTGAACTGCAGATAAAGGAAAAGGAAGAAGCCTTCGGCAAGGCCGGCGGAAAGGAAGAGGACCTCTCGACGCCGTGAGCCGCGGTTGACCCGTGGTCCGGTTTCTCCGTACTGTACGAACAGCACCCAGAAAAGGACCACGCCGGATGAAATGCTTCATCTTTGACCTTGACGGTACCCTGGTATATACGCTCGGCGACATAGCCGAAACCATGAACGGCTTCCTCGAAAGCCGAGGCTGGCCCGCTCATCCGGTTGAAGCCTACCGCATGATGGTCGGCCGGGGACTGACCAACCTGATACGGGCGGCCGTACCGCCAGAGCACGCGGGCAGCGCCGAGAAGCTGTACCCGGCGGTATTCACGCTGTTCGAGGCGAGGGGGGTGGGATCTTCGAGCCCCTATCCCGGCGCCGCCGACGCGCTGTCGCTGCTCGCCAAGGCCGGGGCCTCCCTGGCCGTCGTATCGAACAAGCCGGATCCCTTCACGACGGCCATGGTCAAGTCCCTCTTCCCCGACGTGCCGTTCAGGTTCGTACACGGAGACCGCGACGGCGTCCCGTCCAAGCCTGATCCGGCCTCGGCCCTCGAGGCGGCAAGGGCCTGCGGCGTGGCGCCCACCGACTGCGCGTTCGTTGGCGACTCCGACGTCGACATGAAGACGGCAGTGGCGGCCGGCATGGTGCCGGTAGGAGCCGCCTGGGGCTTCCGAGGCGAAGCCGAGCTGCGAGCCGCCGGCGCCATGATAATCGCCAGGTCGATATCCGAAATACCTTCGCTCCTCAGTTGAGGAACATACCGGAAACAGCCGGGAATCAGGAGGGACAGTCAACCTTCGCGAAAGGCGAGCTTCACTTCCCTGCCCCGTCAAAGTATACTTGCTCCACGAAAACGGGAGGTCCATGATGGAAAAGAACGAAATTCTGGCGCGGGCACGCGACTATATAGCCAAGGAAAGCGATCCGACGTTCAAGGCGCAGGTCGAAGCGCTCATCGAGGCCGACGACATGAAGGAACTCGAGGACCGCTTCTACCGTGACCTGGAATTCGGCACCGGCGGGCTGCGCGGCATAATCGGAGGCGGATTCAACCGCATGAACTCCTACGTGGTACGCAGGGCGACCCAGGGGCTATGCGACTACATCAAGGACACGGTCAAGGGCAAGAACCTGTCCGCCTGCATAGCCTACGATTCCCGCCACTATTCAGACGTCTTCTCTCTCGACGCGGCGCTCATTTTCGCCGCGAACGGCATAAAGGCTTACCTCTTCACGTCGCTGCGGCCCACGCCTGAACTGTCGTTCGCCATCAGGAAGCTCGGCGCGGATACCGGCATCGTCGTCACCGCGAGCCACAACCCGCCCGCCTACAACGGCTACAAGGCATACTGGAACGATGGCTCGCAGATCACCGAACCCCATGACGCGCTCATCATAGACCGGGTCAATTCGGTCACCGCCATCAAGTCGATGCCCAGGGACGAGGCGATCGCCAAGGGGCTCCTCTCGATGATCGACAAGGAGATAGACGAGCCCTACGTCGCGATGGTCCGCTCGAAGCTCCTGCGACCGGGCCTGTTCACCGCTATGGCAAAGGACGTCAAGGTCGTCTATACCCCGTTGCACGGCACCGGCGCCATGCACTTCGAGCGGGTGATGGGCGACCTCGGCCTCTCGGTGCTCACCGTGCCCGAGCAGAAGGCCCCGGACGGCGATTTCCCGACGGTGGCCTACCCCAACCCCGAGGAAGCCGCCGCCCTCAAGATGGCCCTTGAACTCGGAGCCAGGGTCAAGGCAGACGTCGTGATGGCAAACGATCCTGACGCGGACAGGCTCGGCATCGCCGTTCCCGACGGCAAGGGGGGGTTCACCCTCATCACCGGCAACCAGCTTGGCGCGCTCCACGCGGACTACATGCTCTTGTCGCTCAAGGAACTCGGCCGGATGCCAGGCAAGCCGGCCATCATCAAGAGCATCGTGACCACCGAACTCCTGTCGAGGATAGCCGCGTCCTACGGCGCGGAGTGCTACAACTGCCTGACCGGCTTCAAGTGGATAGCCGACACCATGCGCCGCTTCGAGCGCAAGGACGGCATCTCCGCCGCCGCGATGACCGCCGAGATGACGCTGTACTGGCGCAGCAAGGGCAAGAGCCTCCTTGAGCGCCTGGACGAGATTTTCGTGCAGCACGGCTTCCACGAGGAGCGCGGGCTCTCCAAGTATTTCGAGGGACCCACCGGCATGACCGTGATGCGCGGCATCATGGACGGCTACCGCAAGTCCCAGCCCGCCACGCTCGGCGGCATCGCTGTCGACCGGATCCGCGACGTCAAGACCGGCAAGGCCTGGAACGTCTCCGACCCTGGGGCCACCTCGGAAGTCGACCTTCCCGCCAGCGACGCCATCCAGTGGTACCTGGCCGACGGAACCATGGTGACGGTACGCCCCAGCGGCACCGAGCCGAAGATCAAATACTACGTGCTCGCCCGCACCGTCGTAGGCGCGGGAGGCCTCGCCGCGGCTAAAAAGGCGAGCGCAACGAAGGTCGACGCGATGCTGGCCGACATCAGGAAGGTCATCGGCTGATGCACGGCGGCCGGAAATGGGGCGGCCGCGGTGGCGGCTCGAGGCAGCCGTGGTCGGGCGGAAGTCCGCGAGCGGCCAGGCTGACGCCGGACGACATCGACGCCCTGTTCGCCGCCGTCGGCAGGGTGCGGTTCGTCGCGTTCGACTTTGAAACGACGGGCCTCTCCCCCGCCAGCGACAGGATCGTCGAGATAGGCGCGGTCGGCTTCCGGCTCGAGGAAGGCGAATCGGGCTGGAGCCCCGTCATCGACGGTACGTTTGAAACGCTGGTCAATCCCGGCAGGCCCATCCCCCCTGAAGTCTCCGCGATCCACGGCATCGACGACCTGTCGGTGTCCTCTTCGCCTGCCTTCAGGGAAACCGCCGGCAATTTTTTGGATTTTATCGAAGGCTCTATCCTCGTCGCCCACAATGCGCCGTTCGATCTTGGATTCCTGGCGGCCGAAACTACCCGAGCGGGCATTGAAAATCCGCCGAATCCGGCGTATGATACTATTGCGATAGCGAAGACGGCCGTGTCCGGCCTGCCCAGCTATTCGCTCAAGGCGCTGGCGGCATCGTTCACGATACAACAGACTGCAGCCCACCGCGGCGCAGATGACGCCCGTGTCTGCATGGAATTGTTTTCGCGCTGCATAAACCTAATCAATACAAGCA
>PGXR01000050.1 GCA_002839245.1 Spirochaetae bacterium HGW-Spirochaetae-7
CTGCTGCGGCTCGAAGCCGGGCAGGATGCTGGACTCCAGCTCGCGCTTGAGCAGGCGCTCGATGTCGCGCAGTTGAATGCGTTCGTCGATGCTGACCAGCGAGATGGCCTGGCCGCTGGCGCCGGCGCGGCCGGTGCGGCCGATGCGGTGGATGTAGTCTTCCGGCACGTGCGGCAGTTCGAAATTGACCACATGCGGCAGGCTGTCGATGTCGATGCCGCGGGCGGCGATGTCGGTCGCCACCAGCACGGCCAGCTTGCCGGATTTGAAATCGGCCAGCGCACGGGTGCGCGCATTCTGCGATTTGTTGCCGTGCAGGGCGGCGGAGCGGACGCCCGACTGGTCGAGCCGCTTGGCCAGCGCGTCGGCGCCGTGCTCGGCCTTGATGGCCGCGAATCTGGCGGCCACGAGGTCCAGCGCCTCATCCCAGCTGGCCGGCACGAGCTCGCCGTCCTTGCGGACGAGTGGCCGTGTGAGCCGGTCCGGGTGACCGATGAACTGGAATGGCTCGCGGACGTGGATTACCCGAGCGATCCGGACCTCTTTTATGACGTATTCGATCGCATCCGTGGTGGTGGCGAGCGGCGGCGTGATCGCATCCCCGAGAGACGCGTTTCGACAGCCCTTGAGTGGACCACCGAAAACTTTTTCGCGGGAATTCAGGTGGAACTGAAAGACCGCATTGGTCGCGATCGTGTTTCGTATTTTGCCGATCCGAAGGACAACGATTACAACTACGACCGCGGTTATAACAACGAAACCCAAATCCGCGTGACGCCTCCCGGAATGCTGGGCGGTATGGCGGTCGGGTACGATGGCTATTACACCGACCCTGCCTCGATTCAAGACTCTGATTTGGAAGATGGTATCTCAACGAATCGATATGGCCGGGTGACCGAGCGACTGCCCCAGATTACTGTGTCGAGCAATCAACTGCGGTTGGGTACTCTGCCATGGTGGTATCACATGGACCTGAACGTAATTAACAATCTCGATAAGGGCCTGAACATTGTCGGCACCGATGACGATGCGTTCGTTCGCGGGTTTGATCTCTATCAATCTCTGACGAACCAGATTAAGATTGGCGAGCGTTGCACACTGGTCACTAAATTCGGTCTTGGCGTGGGCGTGATGGAGCGCGAAGACGATTCGTTTAACTTCGACCTGCCTACCGGCGCGACCTTTCCGTTCGTAATGAACGGCCAGAAGATTGACGATGACATCATCGGATTGACGCTGCTTGACCGCGACACGTTCCTGGTGGGGCGGAAGACTTTTAGTCTGAAGGATGTGAATCCCGCTTTCGCCTACGGCGACATCGATTCCAAGTTTAACACACGGATTTCAAACGCGCTTTCGCATTACATCCGCTGGCGTTTCCGCGAGGGCACGAATGACAGTCTGGGGCAGTTCTACGAAAACATCGGTGCGCTCAAAACCCGTGACGATCTTTATAATTTCCGGAACTCTGAAAACTGGATCGAATCGGGTTTGGTCTACAACCTGATCTATCCGCGCCTGACGGCGAACGTTTCACTGGGACACAATTTACAGGGTGAGGGAGACATCACACCGAACGAACTCCGTCAGTACATCAACGCCGGTGCAGGATGGACCAACGATCGCAATACGTTGGGACTGAATGGCGGCGTGGGGTTGCAGGAACGTCAACTGCGGGACCCGACCGACCCCAATGAATTCCAGCAGAATTCTCTGACCTACTACTTGTCGGGCCGATACACGCCGGTTCACAAGCGGTTCTACGCAAGCACTTCGGCTTATTTCATCCAGAACAAGAATTCCGACCCCCTGGGCGGATCACCCGACGAAGGCAATCTGGATAGTCGGAACGATTCGAACATCGACTTCACCGTGGGAAAAAAACTGGGTACCAAGTATGCCATGGAAGTCGCCTCGCGGTATCGCACGAATCTGTCTACCAATAGTGATGGTGATTCCAAGGGCCAGTTCACTGATACCTACGTTCGCCTGCGTCGCGATTTCCACGATGTCATTGGCACGCTTTCAGTGGGGCTCAACGATACGGGCTTGTCCAAGGACGATGAGTCGAACGATTCCAGTTATCAGGTACGATTCGACGTGCAGTTCAAGAAGCCGGGACAAAAGGGATTGCCTCCTTATGTCCGCACGACCGATTTGTATTCTCGCAGCAAGCTGGGCGCGTTTGAAACGGGCGGCTGATAACGAATCGCGCCAGCTAATTATCGCATCGAGAGTGGAAGAATAATGTCCAAGACAAAGAAAAAGATTTTAGCAGTCGATGACGAAAACGATCTGCTGCTTATTATAAAGACGGCATTGTTCAGCGAAGGATTCGACGTGTCGACGGCGTCCAACGGGCTTGATGCGCTGGCCATGGCGGAGGATTCCAAACCCGATCTGGTGATTCTGGACATGATGATGCCCGAGATGAATGGCTTTGAAGTATTGAGCCAGATGCGCCTGATGCCCGCGCTGGAGAGCGTGCCCGTCATCATGTTGACCGGCGTGTCGGAGCGAGGGACTATCCGTGAGGCAATTGATGCGGGGATCAATTATTACATAGTCAAGCCATTTGACTTTCACGACCTGATCGCAAAGGTCAAACTTGCAATCGCCGATGCTGAAAGCGGTGGCATGGCGGGTCCGTCAATTCCCTGACGAGTGCCCGCGGACTATTGCGTTCGTAAGGCACTATAAAAGTGATGGAGGGGAAGGTTCGGTTGACGACAAGTGCTCGATATCCTCTATGGATGGGTTTTGCTGTAATACTCAGTCTGTGGGGGGGGTATGGCATTACAGCAGCGCCGCAAGAGACCGTTGCTCGAATGGGTTTCGAGGGGGCCAGCGAACCCGTTTGCTATGATGTCGACTGGGATGGAACCTGGGAAGTTCTGGTGGCCGGGGCCCATGGTGAGGTGGTTTGTTATTCCGCAAAGGGGATGCGGAAAATCTGGCGCGCCACGGTGGGTGAAAAATCTCTGACCTCTGTTGTCGTGGGCGATTTCGCCGGCACTGGGGCATTGGTTGTAGCCACAGCTTCCTCCGGTGGAACCGTTTATTTTCTTCGGGCTACGGACGGATTGTTGCTGGCGCAACACGAGGTTGGTGCGCCTGTTACCGTGCCACCCTCGGTGGCGCCGCTCAAAAGTATCAACAAGTCACAACGCGATGGCGTTGTGGTTTGTGATGATAATGGCGATATCCACCTCGTTGAACTGGAGGGCGGAAAGGCTCGCGGCCTTTACACGGTTTCCAACACGGTGGAACAGGAGGACAAGTCGGGTGCCCGGCGCCGTGTGATCCTCGGAAGAATCACCCGGCCCGTGACGGTGTCCGATGTCACGGGAGACGGGGTCCCCGAGATTCTTGCCGGTACGGTAAACGGGGCGGTGCAGGCATTTCCCCTCAACAAGCCGGCAGATCGTTATCTTTGGTTCGCGGCGCAGGGAACGCATATCGACACGAGTATCGCTGCCGCGGATTTCTTCGGTCGCGGATCCAGCCAGATCGCTTTCGGCACACGTCCCGGCGATTTGTTTGTCCTGGAATTCGATGCAACGACCGGCGGATTTTCCGAGGTTCGGCGTGATCGACTTCTTGGTTCCCCAAACGGTCATCTTGTAGTCGCGGACCTCGATGGTGATGGATTCCCCGATCTGGCGGCTGCCACCGGGACGTCCGTGGTGGCGTTCGAGGGGCGTGCTTCGCTCACGCGTTATGAAAAGATGCCCTACACCGCAGTCTCACCACCTCTTGGTCCCATTGGAGTCGTGGGTATTGAAGGGCGCAAGCCGGTTATTTTCTCCTGCGATTCACGCCCCATGTCTTTGTTTGTTGATTCATCGACGGGCGAGGAAATTTCTCGTCAGAAACCCCCCACATTTTTCCCCCATGTAGCACCCATGGGTAATTTTGACGGCAGCGGACGCGTGCAATATGTCTGCATGTCGCCCGACCGATCGAATCTTTTTCATGTCGTGATGGATGAAAAAATTGATCCGATCATCCCTCCCATCATGGCTTATGGCACAAATTTTCAACGAGATGGACAAGCCACCAAGCTGAGTTGGGATCGGTTAGAAGCCCAGCGTCAGCGCGTGGAGGCCTCTCTGGCCGAGAGGCTTGCTGCCGCGCAATCCGCCTACGAGGCGGGGGCAAAAAAAGATGCGCGGACCGCCCTGGCGGAGGCGCTGGCTATACGGCCCCAATCTCCTGAGGGGATGAAGCTGAAAGCCCGGCTGACGCGAGCACGCCGCATGGCGGCCAACGGCTTGATATTGGTGGTGATGGTAATTGGCGCTGCCGGCGCGTGGACTTATGTTAATGCATCGCGGCGTCGACGTCGTGCACTGAAGGTGGCGGAATCTGCCTCCGCTGAAGGCGATTTTATGGCCGCCATAAGAGGCTATGAGGAGGCCTTGGCGCACGACCCAAACAACGAGAAACTCAATCTGGCCCTTGCTGAAGCGATGCTCGCGGCTGGTATGCGAACAGAGTCCAGTATATCGGTCTATCAGCAGTCGAGAGCGGCCAACCCCGATCGCAGCGATTTCACCCTCGCTCTGGCCGAGTCATACGCGGCAGCCGGCAACGAGAGCGATGAGGCCCTGGAAGCGTATCAAGTTGCTTTGGGCATCATGGAGTCCGGGCGGGGCACCATTGCCTTTCATGCGGGCAACATCATGCGCGAACGGGGCGAGCTGGATAAAGCACTTCGTTATTACAAAATTGCTTATGGTGAGCATTATCGCGAGGCGGGGATTTTCAGAAAACTGACCGATATTTATCTTGAGATGGGTCAGTTCTCCGAACGGACGTTGCCGGTATTTGAGCGCATCGCGGATGAGCGTCGGGACGATGTTCCCTTCATGGAAGGGTTGTGCCGTTGTTATCTGGCAGCTCACCGAATGGATGCCACTGCCCGCGAGGCAGCATCCCGTATGTTGGCCATTACGCCCGAGAACGCTGCGGCGCTTCGGCTCATGGCACGCTGCGAACTACAGGCTGGACACGCCGACCGTGCGGCGCATTTTGCCCTGGAGGCCCGAACAGTTGCACCGGCTGACGCTGACCTGTTGGAACTGCTGGCGCATTGCTACATGGCATTGGAGCGCAGCGATGACGAAGCCATGGCGCTGTATCGCGAGGCCCTGGAGGCACTGCCAAACCAGCCCGATTTACTGCGGGTGGTGGCCGGCGGACTGGTAGCGCCGGGAAGTCCGACTCTGGATGATGAGGGATACGATCTCGTAATGCGTGCAGCTCAGGCCAACGCTCAGGACGGAGAAATTCTGTTGGGTGCCGCTGCCGGCGCCGAAGCCCGCGGGCAGCACCTTCAGGTGATTTCAACCCTCGAGCGAGCGATGGAACTGGGCTATCAGTCGGGTGAGTTGTATTGCCGCCTGGCCGACGCCTATGCAGCGGTTTCTCCGGTTCCCCCGCCTGCCGCCGAGACGGTTTTGCGCGAAGCTCTGAAGGTGCAGGCTGATAATCCGGTGTATCTGCGCGCGCTGGCGCGCCTGCTGGGGGCGTCTGGCCGGACGGATCCCGACACGGTCATCGTGCTGGAGAAGGCCTTCAATCGCGATAACAGCGATTTCGAACTGGGCCGCCAACTCGCCCAGTCGCTGATGGTCAACGGCCGTTACGATGAGGTCTTGAAGCTCGTGCGCTGGTTGCTTCAGCACGACAAGGAAAGCACCGAACTGCAGAAGTTGCATGCCGAGGCCTCGTTAAAAAACAATCGCATCGACGAGGCGATTCGTCAGTACGAGCACATGCTGGGGCAACACCCCGATGATGCGGAAGCGCAGGTGAATCTGGCCAAGGCGCTGGCGGAGAAACAACGCACAGACGACGTAGCTGCTTCGCGCTATGAAGCGGCGCTGGCTCTGGAACCCGAAGCGGTGGGCATCCGCATGATGTTTGCCCGTCACCATGCCCTTGGTGGGCGCATGGCGCGGGCCGTGGAGGAGTTTCGCGTGGCCGGCGGTCAGGGCGGCGATGCGGTCGATCGCGTACTGGAAGAGGTGCGGGTGCTCGTGGCTGCGGCGCCGGATCGTCCCGATCTGCGCTGGTTTCTTGCCAACACACTCATTGAAACCGGACGCCTGGAAGAAGCGGTTACGAATCTCATGGCCATCTTCGAGGCAGATCCCTCGCAGATGAAAGCGGTCGTGCAGGGGTATGATCGCGTGCTGGCGCGTGACCCGTCCAACATGACGGCGAATCATCGCAAGGGGGTGCTGCTGAAAGCGCAGGGGCAATTCGAAGAGGCGCGGCCCCTGCTCGAAGCGGCGGCGCGGGCGAATCCATCCAACGCTGAAGTTTTGGGGGAACTGGCAGATTTGTATGAACAGATCTTGTCGGAGAAAGACAACGTGGCGGTTCGCTTCGCCCTCGCAAAAACGTATTATGCCATGGGCTCCCAAGATCTGGCCATCGGACAGTTTCAGACCACCCAGCAGGATTTCCGCTATGAGAACGAAAGCATCAAGATGCTCGGTCTCTGTTTCACTGCGAAGGGGATGTTGGATTTCGCCCTCACGGAATTCAAAAAGCTTGTTATCGACGAGGAAATCAAAGGTCTGCTGTACGATCTGGGTGAGTTGTATCTGGCGAAGAATGGTCTGGTGGGGGCAAAGGAAGTGTATCGCATCCTGTTCGCCACGGACATCCATTACCGCGATGTGAAGCTGAAGTTCGAGATGCTGAAGGGTTCCACGAGCGACCCCCTTGGTCTGGAGAGCAGCGCCCTCATGACCCAGCTGAGCGAGCAGGCTCGCCGCCGTTACAACCTGCTGGAAGAAGTGGGTCGCGGCGCCATGGGTATTGTCTACAAGGCCCACGACAACGAACTGGACGAAGTGGTGGCTTTGAAAATCCTGCCTGAAAATCTCAGCCAGAACCCTGAAGCGCTCATGCGGTTCCGGGCCGAAGCGCGGTCGGCGCGGCGGCTGTCACACCCCCACATTGTGCGTATCCACGATATCGGCGAGGAAATGGGTCGCCGATACATTAGCATGGAATATGTGCCCGGTTCCGATCTGAAAAAGTATTTCCGCAGCGTAGGGCGCGCGCTTCCCGCACAGGAAGTAATCACCCTGATGGCGCCGCTTGCCTCGGCTCTGGAATACGCTCATTCCATGGGCATCGTGCATCGCGATGTGAAGCCCGCGAACATTTTGCTCAATGAAAAGCTCGTTCCTAAAATCAGCGATTTCGGCATCGCGAAGTTGTTGGAAGCCACCGGTGAAACCAAGGCGGGGGCCGTCATCGGCACGCCCATGTATATGAGCCCCGAACAGGTTAAGGGCGAAGTGGCGGACGAGCGTGCCGATGTGTATTCCTTCGGCGTAATGATGTATGAAATGGCCGGAGGCCGCACGCCGTTCTACGAGGGCGATCTCTCGTACCAGCACGTTCATGTGCAGCCGGCGCCGCTCAATTCGGGGCAACCCGAGTTGGACGCCCTGGTGATGAAGTGTCTTAAGAAGAATCGCGAGGAGCGTTGCGCAAACATGGGCGAGGTGCGGCGAGCGCTGGAAACAATGTTACGCGACGAGCAGGCGGATTAACTGCCGGCAATAATGCTTTTCAGGATTGATGGCGGAGAGCCGGGAAAAAGATTTCCACGGTGACCCCATCCCCGGGGGTGCTGCGCAGGCTGATCTGGCCATCGTAATGTTCAATGATGCGCCGTGTGATGGACAGGCCCAATCCGGTGCCGCCGGTGCGCTGGGTGAAGAAAGGATCGAAAACGCGATTGAGCGTTTCGGGTTTGATGCCTCCGCCGTTGTCCTTCACAATCAACCGCACGCCATCACGGGAATGGTCTGCCTGAATCGTGGTCTGCAACACGGAGCCCGAATCGCCCATGGCCTGGCGGGCATTCATATACACGTTCAGAAGCGCCTGTTTGATCTGTCCCGAATCGACCATGATAAGGGGCGGGTGCGCGTCATAGTTGCGCTCGATGGTTACCGGGTTTTCGGTGTCATGGCGAAAGAGCAGATTCAGCACTTCGTCGTTTATCTGCCGCAGGTCGGTGGGGCTGGGGTGGGGCGGGGCGGGGGCGGCCCAGGGGTCGGCGCCGGCCTTCCAGCCGCCGTACCACTTCTTCGCCATCATGAAGACCGCTTCAGGATCGACGTCTCCGCCGACGAAGAGGGCCGCGTTGTTAGGCAGGTAGTAGGTCGACTGTATCGAGCGGAGCGCTTCCACCGTCGCCTTTCGTATCACTGCCTCGTTGCCGCCGATGTCCCTCCGCCACGGGTACCTGGAAAAAAGCGCGTGGTCCATCGCGGCCGAGTAGACGCGGTCAGGGTCCGCCAGGTAGCCGTTGATCTCGTTGGAGACGACTCCCTGCTCGATGACCAGCTCCCCGGGGTCGAACGACGGTTCGCGCATCGCGTAAGACCAGAACTCGAGTCCGGCGTCCGTCTTGTCGGAAGGCACGGTGAAGTAGTAGGTGACGTACTCGGTGGATGTCCCCCCGTTCCACTCGGCGACGCCGAGGTCGGTCATCGCGGCGGAGAACGCGGTTTCGGTGGCATACCGGGAATTCCCCTTGAACAACATGTGCTCGTACAGGTGGAACAGCCCGGCGGTGTCAGGCGTCTGCGTTATCGATCCGCAGCGGAAGGTGATCTGCACCCGGGCGAGCGGGACCGCGTGGTTCTCGAGCACGAACAGCTCGAGCCCGTTGTCGAGGCGGTAACGGTAGAGTCCCTGGACCGGTGTTTCATCGGCGAACGCCTGGGCCATGACCGCGATGGCGAAGACAGTGGCCAACGCGCATATTCGTTTCATGCTGCTACCCTCCTGCAGTCCTACAAGGTAGGAGAGGCCTGTTGTCGTGTCAAGGCAAGGCTTTGGAGGAGCCGATGCGGAATACTCTTCCGTATTCATCTGGACTACCTGGCTTGCATCGAGGCGCGATGGATACTAGGCCTTTTCGGATGGATAGACTAGAATGGTGATCGATGACGATCATCCTGTTCAACCGTGCCATCAGGCGTTCAACCCGTGCCTTGCGCATCGAGCGCGGGGACCTGCTCCCCGCTCCGAAGCCTCGCTCCCCGCTGGTCCGCGCCTTCTACTTGGCATCGAGGGTAGCGTTGCGGTCGGTTGTTCTTTTCCATCTGTGGTATGTAGGGGTGACCGCCCTCGTCGTCGTCTGCTTCGCCTTCGTCGACCCTGCCGCCACCACGCTTTCGATGTACCGCAAGTACGTCGACGGCTGGAAGGTGACGCGCCCCATACCGATTTCGATGGCACGAGTCCCGAAGACCGCAAGGCGCATGCTCGTATCGGTCGAGGATTCAACCTTCTTTTCGCACCACGGCATCGAGTTCGAAGCGTTCCAGCGGGCCATCGAGATAAACCAGCAGATCGGCCGGCCGATGTACGGCGGTTCTACCCTTACGATGCAGACGGCGAGGACGCTTTTCCTCGTCCCATTCAAGAGCTACCTGCGGAAGTACCTCGAACTGATAGTCACCTTCGAGCTTGAACTGTTCCTGCCCAAGGAGCGGATACTCGAGCTGTATTTCTCCTGGGCGGAATGGGGCAAGGGCGTCTTCGGGATAGAAGCCGCTTCGCGGAAGTATTTCGGGGTCTCCGTCACCAGGCTCGATCCGACGCAGACAGCGAGCCTGATAGCCGTCCTCTCGTCTCCCATACGGTTCGTTCCATCGACGCTGGCCAAGAGCCGCATCCTGTCGAGCCGCTACGAGTTCCTGCTCGACCGCTACGTTCGCTGAGCGCCGAGAGAGGCCCTGATCGCACGGTCGAGCGCGTCGGCAAAAGCCTTGACGTCCCTGGATCCGTAGACGCGGTTCCGGGAAGACGGCGGCGCGGCGCCGAGTTCGCGCAGTCCGGCCATGTGGTCGCGCAACGACAGGCGTTCCCGAACTTCACCCTCGGTCCACAGAGCGCCGCGGTCGTTGAGCGCGACGATGCCCCTGCCGACCGCCCGGGCAGCAAGCGGTATGTCCCTCGTCACGAGGATGTCGCCGGGCGCGGCCGCCGCCATGATGTAGTCGTCCGCTGTTTCCCAAGCGTCGTCCCTGCCCCTGGCGGGACAAGCCCTGGCGGTGGTCGACGGCTGCGAGGCCGAAGCTCCCGCGGGGCCGACGATGATGGCCTGCAGGTTCTTCCCCGGTGGCAGCGGCATGGGCTTGTTGGCGACGAAAACGGCACGGATGGGGAAATCCCCGGTGGACGAGCCGGCGCGGCGACCTATCAGGTTCTTGACCTCTCGCGGCAGGGAATCGGCGTCCGCCCAGAGCGTCATGTCGGCATGCTCGCGCGGAACAGCTCGCCGTCTCCCGACAGCGAATAGGGTCCATGATCCGCGGTCACGAACACCGAAGAACCCTTTGACAGGGGAAGCGGCAGGCCTTTCCCCGGGGAAACTGAAAGCGACCCCGCGGTGCACAGCAGGATTTCCGGAACATGAGCCCTTCTCCCGGCCTTCATCGTGCCATGGACAGTCGCCCTGGCTATCGCGTAATCGGGCACGCCGCAATCGTAGGTCCCGAAGCCGTTCACGGTAGACGCCATTGGCGTCGGGGTGAAGGCCGCGCTTTCGAAGCTGAGAAGTGATATGAGCTCAGGAATGTCGATATGCTTGTGCGTCAGCCCTCCTCTGAGGACGTTGTCGGAATTGGCCATGATCTCTACCGCGTTGCCGTGGAGGTAGGCGTGCGCCTGTCCTGCCGCGATGTTGAGAGCCTGCCCCGGCGCCAGCTCGAAGAGGTTGAGCACGAGCGGCGCGAGCGCTCCCACGTCATCGGGATACACGTCCATAAGTTCGAGGACGCACGTGAAAATCCTGGCCGTGGCGCTGCCCGCTGGTTCTGCGGCGACGATGCGTTCGCTCCGCCGCCTTGTGTACGTCAGGGTCCTTGTCTTGCTGTCACCCGTCAGCGAGACGAATGTATAGAAGAAAACCGACAGCTCGAGCATGCCGGGATCGGCGGCGAGCCGCCTGACAAGCTTCGGCCAATCCTCAGGCGAGAGCGTCTGGATGTTCCTTACGATTTCAGCTATGGGCCTGAAGCCGCATAGCCCCTGAAAGGGGCCGAGAGCGACGACCGTCTCGGGTTTGTGGTTTCGATCCTTGTAGTTTCGGTCGGGCGAGTCGATGGGGATGCTGGCGAACTCCTCGCCAGCGAAACCGTGCTCCGCTTTGCGCTTGGTCGGGTGCGCCTGTATCGACAACGGCTTGGCGATAGACAGTACCTTGAAGAGGAAGGGAAGCTTCCCGTCGAAACGGTCTACCGTCGATTTTCCGAGCACCGATGCCGGATTGGCAGCGACCAGGGCGTCAAGGGCTACCCTGGTGCCGGTCAAGGGATCGATGGCTATCGAAGGAGCCTTGGGATGAGCTCCCATCCACATCTCGGCCCACGGCTCGCCGGAGGGATTATCCCTGCCCAGGAACTCGGGCAAATATTCAGCGGATCCCCAGTCGTATTTCTGTAACCTGTTTTCCAGCGCGAATATTGCCATCGCTCCATTGTAACCGCGCGCCGGCGGTCTGTGAAGCCGGAGTCGGTCCCCCCCGTCGCCGTGCTTTCCTGTCAGGGACGGCCGATGAACGCGTGCAGGTCCATGACCAGCTCGTCGAGCGGCTTGAAACTGGTCCTGGTTTCGGGCAGGGACGACACGAATACAGTACCGTAGCGTTTCGCGAGCAGGCGCACGTCGAGGACGACGACTGCTCCCCGGTCGTCGCTGTGGCGGATGAGCCTTCCGAAGCCCTGCTTGAACCGGATGACGGCTTCGGGCAGCGACAGGTCCATGAAGGAATTGCCTCCTCGCCGTTCGACCGCCTCCGCGCGGGCCTTCTGCACCGGGTCGGTCGGAACGCGGAACGGAAGCTTGGTGATAATGACAAGCTCGAGTGTTTCGCCGGGAGCGTCGACGCCTTCCCAGAACGAATCGGTAGCGAACAGGACGCTGGCAACGTCGGTCTTGAAGGAATCGAGGAGCCTCGAGCGCTCGTCGTCTCCCTGCCTGAACGCCGAGATTCCCAGCGAATCGAGCCGCGGCTTGACCGATTCCCAGGCGGCGCGCAGGGCCGTGTACGACGTGAAAAGGACGAGCGCCCTGCCGCCCGATGCTTCGATCAGGCGGTAGACTGCGTCGTTTATCCAGAGCTGCCATGCCGGGGAGTCTGGCGAGGGGGCGTCGCTGGCGGCGCCGAGCATGGCGTTGCGATCGAAGGGGAATGGCGAAGGGAATGCCAGGCACTCGGCTCGGGATTCGGCGTCGGAGAGGCCGACCTGACGCTTCCAGAACTCGAACGACCCGCCGACGGACAGCGTCGCCGACGTGCAGACGATGGACCTGAATGGACCGAATACCGCCTCGTTCATCATCTCCGATATGTCGAGCGGCGTTATGCAGAACTGGACGAAAGCCTCGCCCTGGCTCGTTTTCCGGCGGTCGAGCCAGTAGACGCTTGCGGGATCCTCGTCGAAGCCCTTGAACCTGGCGCATATTCGGGCGAGCGACGAGAGCCGCGCGAGCGCCAGCTCGGCCTCCCGAACCGACTGGTCCTCTTCGGCTTCCTCGGGCACCTCGGCGATCGCGTCCTTGAGCAGTTCGGCCACGGCCAGGATCGCTCGCTCGAGTACGCCCAGCGGCGCGATGACGCCCGCGTCGATGCCCGCGCTCCGCTCCTGCAGCCTCAGGTTCATTCCCGGCCCGACAAGAGCCAGGGCAGCCGAATCGGCAGCCTCCATCGCTTCGCGGAGCGCGTCTGCTGCGTCTGGAAAGCGCTTGAGGATCTCGGGAGGCAGGCCCTTGAGGTTCTGCAGCTTGACGATGATCCCGAATTTCCTGCCGCGACGCTCGCGGTAGAGCCTGGAGGACTGGCGCAACACCGAGAAACGGGTGACTTCCTCCGAGAAGAAACTGGTAGCGCTCGACTCAATCGCATGGGCCTCGTCGAATATTATCGTGCCGTAGGGAGGCAGGACAGCCGTCGACTCGTAGCCAGCGCCCGCCGACCTCGCCGCCAGGTCGCTGAACAGGATGTGGTGGTTTGCCACGATCACGTCGGCGTCCGCCGCGTCGCGCTTGACCTTGAGCACGAAGCACGACTCGCGGTATGGGCAGCGCATGTTGAGGCATTCGTCGGCCTCCGACCGGACCCTCGACCAAAGCGCTTCGTCGGGCCAGAACGAGAGGTCGGCTCGGTCGCCCGAAGCGCTCGAATCGGCCCACGCGGCTATCTGCCTGAGCGGGTGGTCGTCGCCGGCGAACAGCCCTTCCTCGTCGAGAGCGTCCTGGAGCCTCGTACGGCACAGGTAATTGCCCCGTCCCTTGACGAGGACCGCCTTGAGTTTCTTCCTGAATATCGAGGCGACGACGGGGATGTCCTTGTCCATCAGCTGGCGCTGGAGGTTAATCGTCGCGGTCGATACCAGTACCCGCTCCTTGTTGCGCGCCGCCCAGGCAAAGGCCGGTATCAGGTAGGCGAAGGACTTGCCGACGCCGGTGCCCGCCTCCGCAGCCAGCACCCACCCGCCGTTCATCGCATCGGCTATCGCGCGCACGAGCGCCAGCTGGCTCTGCCTCGGCTCGTACCCGCTCAGCCTCGATGCCAGCTTGCCGCCGGTATCGAGGACACCAGCCAGCTCGTCGGGATCTAGCGCGACGAGCGCGCGCGCCCGGACCGGCTCGGCGACGACGTAGACATTCTCCACGTCGCCGTCGACGATGTAGGACCCGACGCCGTTCTCTCCTACGCGCGAGGCTATGGCCAGGTCGGCATCGCTGGGCGCCAGGAACCCGGAGGGGTGGTTGTGTATCAGGACGTCGCCCCTGTCCAGGAATCCGGCTATCGCGGGAACGCTGGATCGATCCCCGCGGGCGCCGACC
>PGXR01000051.1 GCA_002839245.1 Spirochaetae bacterium HGW-Spirochaetae-7
CTTTCGACCCGCCGTACGAACGGGTCGTCAGCGGAGCGCCCCACACCGTGGCCGTCGGCCGCGGGGGCGACTACCGCCCATAGAGCGCCAGGGAGCCACAACGTGGATATTCCTGACGCAAAAGGAGTAGGCCGTGGAGAAAGAAAAAGATCTCAGCGGTAAGAATGTGGTGATGGGCCTCCAGCACACGTTCGTCATGTTCGGGGCAACGGTACTCGTACCGATCATCACCGGCCTGGACGTCGGCGTCACGTTGTTCGCAGCCGGTATCGGCACCCTGCTGTTCCACGTCATCACCAAATTCAAGGTGCCGGTCTTCCTCGGAAGCTCGTTCGCATTCATCCCCGGCATCGTGGCGGTCGGCGCCAGCCAGGGTCTGCCCTACGCGCTCGGCGGCATAGTGGTCGCCGGATTCCTGTACGTGGTGGTGGCGATCATCTTCAAATTCGTGTCCTACGACAACCTGCACAAGATCCTCCCTCCGCACGTCACGGGTCCGATGATCATCCTGATCGGCTTGATACTGGCGCCGGTCGCGATACAGAACGCGAACGGCACCTTCTCCAAGCCGATCGTCGACGCCATCGGCGTCAACGGC
Organism: Spirochaetae bacterium HGW-Spirochaetae-7; assembly: GCA_002839245.1. Classification (GTDB taxonomy): domain Bacteria; phylum Spirochaetota; class Spirochaetia; order Treponematales; family UBA12059; genus SZUA-370. The sequence continues at coordinate 599 of PGXR01000051.1, forward strand.
GCCTGGGGCATCGCGCTGTTCACCTTCGCGGTCGGGATCTTCGTCAAGATCGCCTTCCCGAAGTTCGGCTGGAAATTCCTTTCCAACCTGCCCGTCCTCATCGCCCTGGTAGCCGGATACCTCTTCGCCATCCTGCTTGGCGTCGTCGACTTCTCCAGCGTGCAGAAGGCGGCCTGGATCGGCATTCCCAAGTTCACCCTGCCCAAGTTCTCCGTCGAGGCGATCACCATCATGGTACCTATCGCCATCGTGACCATGGTCGAGCACTTCGGCGACGTCCTGGCAATCGGCAACGTGGTCGGCAAGGACTTCATCAAGGATCCGGGCATCCACCGCACGCTTATCGGCGACGGACTGGCAACCACGCTGTCCGCGTTCATCGGCGGACCCGCCAACACCACCTACTCCGAGAACACCGGAGCCGTGGCGCTCACCGGGGCCTTCAATCCCATCATCATGCGCGTGGCAGCGTTCTTCGCCATCCTGCTGTCGCTGATTCCAAAATTCACCGCCCTCATCGGCACCATCCCCGGCCCGGTCATCGGCGGAATCTCGATCCTGCTGTTCGGCATGATATCGTCGATCGGCATCAAGAACATGGTCGACGCCAAACTGAACATGAGCAACCCCAAGTTGCTCATCATCACCGCGACGATGCTGGTGCTCGGACTCGGCGGCGCGGCCTTCAAGTTCGGCAACATCAACCTGTCCGGCCTCGGACTCGCCGCGATCTTCGGCATCGTGCTCAACCTGATCCTCAGGCCCAAGGACATAACTTCGGCCAGCGACAAGTAATATAGTTTCCCAGGGACGACAGACAAGGCCGCCCCGCCGGGGCGGCCTTCCTATTCTGCTCCCATTCCGTGACGACGAGGAGACCTGGCGTGACCGTATCGACGATGGGCTTCCTCGTACCGCCGGCTCCATGGACCGCCGCGATCGCCGGCGTCGCGTCCAAGGCCATCATCCTGGTCCATGGCGACGGTGCGGCCATTTCAATCGTCGGCGCCCGCCGCAACATGGACTCGCGGGCTTTCTGCCTGGATGCCGGCTTCCCCGAAATGGCAAAGGCCGCCAGCGAGGCCGGCGCGACCGCGTCCTGGGACGGGAAGACGCTCCGTTCGGGGAGCGCGGTCGCCGACGCGGGAAGCGCGCTCGCATGGGACCCGCGCGACCGGCTGGCGGCTGGCGCCGCGCCTGCCGGGCTCGGTACCGCGATCAAGGCAACACGCGCCGCGCTCATGGAAGCACGTGCCGCCGGCAGGACGAAAGAAGGCATCCACGGCGACGGGCCCTTCGCCGCCGGCTTCCGCAGGCTGCGCGCGGAGGCCGGATTCCCGGCCAGCATCGTCGGCTTCGGCCCCGGCTCGACGCCCGCCGGAGACGACTGGCTAGCCGGCTACCTCTGCGGCAAAGACCTGGTCGCCGGAGGGCCCGGGAGGGGTGCGCGCGACCTCCGGGCCGAGATCGGCCGCCGCCTCGACCGCACCACCCCGGCGGGCCGGGCCTTGCTGGCGGGAGCCATGGCAGGCGCGCCGCCGGAGTATATAGTCGAACTGGCCCTGGCGGCCGCTTCGACGGAGCGAACGGAAGGACGCGTGCACGAGACGGTACTGGCCGCGCTCGGGCATGGCGCCACTTCCGGCGAAGATGCCATCGCCGGTTTTGTCGAAGCCCTGGCAGAAAGGCTCGCCGACGGAACCGTTACTGCGTTACTATAGATACTATGTATTGAGATGAAAGGATCTGGTGCTACGATGAAACGAATTACTGTCAAGCGAGGCTCGTACTACGATTCGGTATTCCTGATGCTGGCTACGCGCAGCCTCAAGGGGCTGGACGGAGTCCGGGAAGCGATAGTCGCTATGGCAACGCCCATGAACGTCGACCTGCTCGGCGACATGGGGTTCCCGACGACCGAACTGGACGGGCTGGGGCCGAACGACCTGGTCGTCGCCGTTGACGCCGCAAACGACAAGTCAGCCGACGCGGCGGTCAAGGAAGCATTCGAATCGCTCGACCGCAAGAAGACCGAATCCGCCGCCTCAGGCGTGACCAAGGTAGGATCCTTTGGCGCCGCCATGTCGCGGGCCCCCGACTCGAACGTCGCCATCATATCGGTTCCAGGCGCTTTCGCGGCGCGCGAGGCTCGCAAGGCCCTTGAAGCCGGCCTGCACGTGATGGTGTTTTCCGACAACGTCCCGCTGGACGACGAAATTGCCCTCAAGAAGCTTGCCGTGTCGAAGGGACTGCTCATGATGGGCCCCGACTGCGGAACCGCCATCATCAACGGCAAGCCGCTGTGTTTTGCCAACGTGGTCCGCAGCGGTACGATAGGCGTCGTAGCGGCCTCCGGCACCGGCCTGCAGGAAGTGACATGCCTCATCGACCGATACGGAGAGGGCATCAGCCAGGCGATAGGCACCGGCGGCAGGGACATGAAGAACGCCGCGGTAGGCGGCATGACCAGCCTCCTCGCCATAGAGGCGCTGTCGGCCGACCCCGCCACGAAAGTCATCCTTGTGGTCGGCAAGCCCCCCGCTCCCGAAGTCGCGGCGAAAGTGGTCGCCGCGCTGCGCGCGAGCGGCAAGCCCTGCGTGGCCCATTTCCTCGGAGCCGCGCAAGCCAAGGACGAGAAGAACCTGGCCTTCGCGACCGACCTCGAGGAAGCCTCGCTCTTGGCCACCCTTCTGGCCATGGGGGAAACCTCCATAGAATCCGCCAGGGCATGCATTCTCGAAGACTCGGGCAACGATCGCTACAACAGGCCGAGCAAGGCGGCCATCGAGAAGATAGCCGCTGCCGAGGCGGCCAGGCTCGCGCCCGGCCAGAAATGGCTCCGCGGTCTGTACACCGGCGGAACGCTCACCGACGAGACCCTGTTCATGGCCCATGCGACCCTCGGCGGCGTACGTTCCAACAACCAGACCGATCCGGCATGGACGATGGCCGACCCCCTCCGCTCCGAAGGCCATGTCGTCATCGACCTCGGCGACGACTTTTTTACCGCCGGCAAGCCGCACCCGATGATCGATCCCGCCGCCCGCGCCGAAAGACTGGCCAAGGAAGGCGCCGATCCGTCGACGGCCGTCGTGCTCATCGATTGCGTGCTTGGCTACGGGTCTCACGCTGATCCCGCCGGAGCAACGGTGGAAGCAATACGCACGGCCAAGGCCGCCGCTATCGCACGCGGCGGCTACCTGCCGGTCATAGCCTCGGTCACCGGAACGCCGGCCGACCCGCAGGGATACTCCGACCAGGTCGCCAAGCTCGAGGCCGAAGGTGTCGTCGTCATGCCATCGAATTACCGGGCGGCGCTCGTCGCCATAGAAATCGCCAGGAAAGCGGCGAAGGGAGGCGCGCGATGATACGCGACGCGATGAACGCCAAACCGGTGCTCGACCTTTTCAAGACAAAGCTAAGCGTCATCAATCTCGGCCTCGAGTCGTTCGCGGCCAACCTGGTCCGCGAGGGCGCGAATGCCGTGCACGTGGACTGGCGGACCCCGGCCGGCGGCAACGCCAAGGCGATAGCAGCCCTCGACGCAATAGAAGCCGGTACCGCGGTCGACGTTGAAAAGGCCAACGCGGAAGCGGTCAGGCGCATCCTGGCCGCCGAACCGACGGTCGTCGGCATAGGGCTCGCGCTCGACGTGGTTCCCGGGATGGCCCGCGACCTGATACTCCACGCCGGTCCGCCGGTCACCTGGGGAAAAATGTGCGGACCGATGAGGGGCGCTGTCATCGGCGGCATCATGTACGAGGGCCTCGCGGGGAACCCGGAAGAAGCCGCGGCGCTGGCCGCTTCTGGCAAGATCCGCTTCGACCCCTGTCACCACCACGACTCGGTCGGGCCGATGGCCGGTGTGATGACCGCGAGCATGCCCGTCTGGATCGTCGAGAACAAGGCCTTCGGCAACAAGGCGTACTGCACGCTGAACGAAGGCCTGGGCAAGGTGCTGCGCTACGGCGCCTACTCGGGAGAGGTACTCGACAAACTGCGCTGGATGCGCGACGAATTGGCCCCGATACTAGCCGCGGCCCTCAAGCTCCATGGCCCGATCGACATGAAGAGCCTCATTGCGCAGGTCCTGCAGATGGGCGACGAGGGCCACAACCGCAACCGCGCCGGCACCTCCATCATCATCCGCGAACTGGCCCCGCACCTCGTCATGCTCGACTATCCGAAGGACAAACTGTCCAAGGCCCTGGCTTTCATGAACGCCAACGACCACTTCTTCCTCAACCTGACAATGCCCAGCGCCAAGTGCTCCGTCGACGCGGCGGCCGGCATCGAAGGCAGCACCATCATCACGACGATGGCGCGCAACGGCACCGAGTTCGGCATCAAGCTGTCAGGGCTCCCCGGCCGCTGGTTCACCGGTCCCGCCGGCGTCGTCGACGGGCTGTACCTGCCCGGGTTCGGCCCCGAACACGCGGCGCGCGATATCGGGGACTCGGTGATCACCGAGACCTCCGGCATAGGCGGCTTCGCGATGGCCGCGGCTCCGGCAATAGTCAAGTTCGTCGGCGGCTCGCCCAAGGACGCCATCGACGTTACCATGCGGATGTACGAGATATGCGACGCCGAGAGCCTGTCGTACAGGATCCCGGTGCTCGACTTCCGCGGCACGCCGACAGGAATCGACGTACGCAAGGTCGTGGAGACCGGCATACTCCCGGCCATCAACACCGGCATAGCCCACAAGGACCCCGGCGTCGGCATGGTAGGCGCCGGCCTGGTCAAACCCCCGGAGAATGCATTTAGAGATGCTCTAGTTGCCTTCGCCGAGAAGTACGCGAGGAAGTAACTGCAGGGATCCAGAGGCGCCGCGCAAGGACGCGCGGCCCTGGGAAGGCCGGCACAGCGCAGCGAGCCGGTACGTCATGGACGACGAGCCGGTACGCCTTGGATGGCGACGAGGGGGTAGCGAAGAAGCGTCGCGACGCGACCTTCGCAGCGAGGGGGAGACTTCCCCCTTCATATTTTGCACTGTTTCCTTCGAACAACTTTTAGGAGGTTCTTATGAAGATGATCGACTTGACGATTCCACTGGGAATCGGCACACCGCCCTGGCCGACCTACGAGCCGCTGGAGATGAAATATTTCAAGCGGCTGTCGCCCAACGGAGCCAACGGCCAGCTCCTGACGCACTCCAACCACATCGGCACGCACCTCGACGGCGAGATCCATTTCTACACTCCGGGCAAGGACATCGCGTCCCTGGACATGGACTTCCTCGTGCACGAGGGAGCCATCGTCGACCTGTCCGACTGCGCGGCTGACTATGACGTGTACACCTCGAAAATGGTCGAGGACCGCGTCGAGGTCAAGGAAGGCGACATCCTCATCATCCACACGGGCTTTCACCACTACGGATGGGACCAGCCCACGGGCGACGAGATACGCTACATGATCAAGCACCCCGGCCCGGACCGCGAATTTGCCGAGTGGGCCAAGAAGAAGAAGCTGCGCTGGATAGGCGTTGACTGCGGTTCGGCCGACCACCCGATGAACACCAAGATCCGCGACTGGATGCCCAAGCAGGCCGCGGAGTGCGACCGCCACTTCCAGAAGAAGTACGGCAAGACCCTGGACCAGGTGTTCGCCGAAGACAAGTACCAGCTGATGCACATCGAGATGTTCAACGTCGGCCTCATCCACGCCGAGTGCCTGGGCGGCGACATGGACCTGCTCCTCAACCAGCGCGCCACGATAGGCTGTTTCCCCTGGCGCCTGGTGGACGGCGAGTCAAGCGTGGCGCGCATAGTTGCCATGGTCGAAGACGACCGCTACGCCAAGCTGATGGCCAAGAAAGCCAAGTGCGAGCTGACCAAATTCGGCGATATCGCCGGCGCCAAGGCCGCCTGGCTCCACGAAGAAGCGAAGAAGAAGTAGACCGGGAATTTCTGCAGAGGCACAGAGACACGGAACAGGAAAGGAAGAGGATGGGGAAGACATAGGATCGGGAGCCTGACATTCAAGAATTGGATCCTTATGTCCATCTGTTCTCTTTCTTGTCCTCCTCGCTGCCCTGTGCCTCTGCCGCCTGATTCATTCAGAGGAGCAAATATGTCCAAGCCGCTTGAGGGGATCCGTGTACTCGATCTGACCCGCGTTCTGGCGGGACCGTTCTGCACGATGATGCTGTCCGACCTGGGGGCGGAAATCATCAAGGTGGAGGTTCCCGTCACCGGCGACGATTCCCGCATGTTCGGGCCGTTCAGGAACGGCCAGAGCCTCTATTTCATCAACGTCAACCGGGGCAAGGAAAGCATCGCGATAGACCTCAAGACGGAGGCAGGCAAGAAACTCCTCGTCGACCTGGCCAAGGAATGCGACGTGCTGGTCGAGAATTTCCGACCCGGCACCATGGAGAAGCTCGGGCTGGGATGGGAGACCCTCAAGGCCGCCAACCCGCGCCTGATATACGCGGCCGTATCGGGCTTTGGCCATACTGGTCCTGACTCGGGCAGGCCTGCCTACGACATCCTCGTGCAGGCCATGGGCGGCGTCATGAGCATCACCGGCTGGCCGGAACTTCCGCCGACCCGCGTCGGATTGTCGATGGGCGACATAACCGCGGCGATATTCTGCGCCACGGGCGTGACGACGGCGCTGTACCAGCGCGAGAAGACCGGGCTCGGCCAGAAGGTAGACGTGTCGATGCTCGACTGCCAGCTGTCCATCCTGGAGAACGCCCTCGTGCGCTACCAGGTCGACGGCAAGGCCCCGACCCCGCTCGGCACGCGGCACCCGACGATCACCCCGTTCCAGGCGTTCCGCGGCAGCGACGGCTGGTTCGTCATCGCCGTGGGCAACGACGCGCTATGGAAGAATTTCTGCGGCACCGTCAAACGGCCGGACCTCCTTGCCGACGCCCGCTTCACGACGAACGGCGACAGGACCAAGCATTACGCCGACCTGATACCCGAGCTGGAGCGGATGTTCGAGTCCAGGACATGCGACGAATGGCTCGGGGTACTCGAGAAGGCGGGAGTTCCCGCAGCCCCGGTAAACACGGTCGACAAGGTGATGAAAGACAGGCAACTGCAGGCGCGCAACATGTTCGTCACCGTCGAGGACGAGCGGGCGGGGACCATTACGGTGCCTGGCAATCCCATCAAGATGGAGTCCATCCCCGAGACCGCCACGCGCCCGAAGGCTCCGTCGGTCGGGGAACACACCGACAGCATACTCCACAATGTCCTGGGCCTCGACGATGACGCGATAGCGTCGCTGCACAAGCAGGGAGCCATTTGATGAACGCCATAGAAAAACATGCTGTCCCCGACGCGGTCTCCCCCGAGCCGCTCGTCCCGCTCGCCGCGGCCCTGCGCTCGGGCTCGCTCGGGCTCGGCGACTACGTCGAAAGGACCCTCGCGCGCGTCGATGCGTTCGAAGGCACCGTCCGCGCCCTCCTGAGCGAACCCGGCCGCCGCGCGCGGCTGCTGGCCGAGGCGGCCGCGCTGGAGTCCCGCTACCCCGAACCCGCCTCCAGGCCGCCGCTGTACGGCATCCTCCTCGGCGTCAAGGACATCTTCGCCGCGGACGGCTTCGAGACGCGCGCCGGCTCGCGCCTGCCTCCCGAGCTGTTTGCGATGCCCCAGGGCCCGGTCATCTCCGCCCTCAGGCGAGCCGGCGCGCTGGTCCTCGGCAAGACCGTCACCACGGAGTTCGCCTACTTCGCCCCCGGCCCGACGACCAACCCGTGGAACGTCAGGCATACCCCCGGCGGCTCGAGTTCAGGATCCGCGGCGGCAGTGGCCGCCGGCTTCTGCCCGCTGGCGCTCGGCACCCAGACCATAGGCTCGATTTCCAGGCCCGCGGCCTTCTGCGGCATCGCCGGCTGGAAACCAAGCTACGAGCGGACGAGCCGCGCCGGCGTCGTGCCGTTCAGCCCGTCGCTCGACCATGTCGGCCTGCTTGCCCCTGACGTCGCCAGCGTCGCGGCAGCGGCGCCCGTCGTGACCGGCGGCTGGAACGACGCCTCGTTCGCCGCCGCCGCCAAACGCCTTGCCACGCGTCGCCCCATCATCGCCGTCCCCGACGGCCCCTACATGGCCCAGACCGAGCCGGCAGCCCTCGCCGGTTTCGAAGCGGCCGTCTCGAGGCTCGATGCCGCTGGGTTCTCGATAGTCCGGGTCGACGCCTTCACGGACATCGAAGAAATCAACGCACGCCACCGGCGCATAGCGGCGGCCGAGATGGAGCGCAGCCACCGTACATGGTTCACGGACCACGCCAAGCTTTACGCCGAGGCGACCCGCGAACTGATCCTGAAAGGACAGACTATAAGCGACAACGTGCTCGAGCTTGACAACGGTGGACGCGTAGAACTTCGGGTCCAGCTCGAACGACTCCTCGAGGAATCGGGAGCCGCCTGGTGGCTCAGCCCCGCCGCCCCCGGCCCGGCGCCCAAGGGTATCGATGCCACCGGCAGCCCGGTGATGAACCTGCCATGGACCCATGCCGGCCTCCCGACCGTCGCGCTGCCATCGGGCGACTTCGTCGCCAGCTTGCCGCTGGGCCTCCAGTTCGCCGGCCCCTTCGGCTCGGACGAAGCATTGCTGGCGCTCGGCATGGCCGTGGAACATTGCCTGACACGAAAGGGATAGCAAGCTATAATCGCCGGATGCTGACATCAAACGAAATCTCGTCGATCATCGAGAATTCATCGCTCGTCGTGGTGGGCAAGAAGCGCGCACTTGAATTGATGGCGGTCGCGCTGCTCGCCGGCGGTCACGTCCTGCTCGAGGACGTGCCTGGACTCGGCAAGACGATCATGGCCAAGGCTCTCGCACGCAGCATGGGCGGGAGCTTCAGGCGGATACAGTTCACTCCCGACCTCCTGCCTTCCGACGTGACCGGTTTCTCGGTCTACGACCAGAAATCGGGGGACTTCGTCTTCCATCCGGGTCCGGTCATGTCGAACGTCCTGCTGGCCGACGAGATCAACCGCACCATACCGCGGACGCAGGCGAGCCTCCTCGAAAGCATGGGCGAGTTCCAGGTGACGGTGGACGGACATACTCTTCCCCTGCCTCGGCCTTTCTTCGTCATCGCGACGCAGAACCCCATAGAGATGGACGGGACGTTCCCGCTTCCCGAAGCCCAGCTCGACCGTTTCCTGATGAAGATCGACCTCGGCTATCCGCCTAAGGACGAGGAGCTGGCCATCCTGGACCGCTTTATGACGGTCGATCCCCTTGACGGGCTGGAATCCATCACGACTCCGGGGCGCATCGTAGAGCTGCAGCGGATTCGCAGCGGGATCACCGTGGCGCTGCCGGTACGCGAGTACATCGCGGACCTTGTCGGGGCGACGAGGAGCCACCCCAAGGTGCGCTACGGCGCCAGCCCCCGCGGCTCGCTCGGGCTCATGAAGGCGGCCCAGGGACTGGCACTTATCCGCGGACGCGATTTCGTCATACCCGACGACGTCAAGGAACTCGCGCCTCCGGTACTGACCCACCGCATCATCATGCGCCACGAGGAGCGGGCCAAGGGCTTTTCGTCCCGCACCGTGATGGAAGAAATACTCGCCCGCGTCCCGGTCTCCTCGCCGGCCTGAAGGGCGCGCCTCCGATGGATGACGACGACCGGCCCTGGAGCGTAAGCGGAATCTTCGTACGCCCGAAAATGCTCGCCGTCCTCGGCCTGTCGTCTTTCTTTGCAGCCTCGTACTCGGCGACCGTGCTCGCGGCCTTCGCCGCGGCAACCTTCGTCCTGATGGGCATCGCCCTTGCCTGGGGCCATCTCGGCCTCTGGAAGCTGCAAGCCTCGCTTTCAAGCGACGGCGACCGACTCTTCCCCGGAGAAACATACACGCTGCGCGCCGTCATCGCCAACCGCAAGATCCTGCCCGTATGGATACGGCTGAAGCTGGACATTCCCGCCGCCCTGGTTCCCGCCTCGACGTCAGGGATGGCAAGCGAGGCGTCGCTCCCGCCCTTCGGATCGGCGACGGGATCCTGGACCTTCATCGCGGGCGAGCGGGGATTGTACCGTCCCGGCCATGCGACCATGCTGGCCGGCGACCTTCTGGGGCTATGCCAGGAAGGAAGAAAGATTCCCTTCAAGCGGGACATCGTCGTCTTTCCCCGCCTGGCTTCGCTGGCTCCCGTCGAATACACCTTCCAGGATTATTTCGGCATCAACTCCGCCAAGGGAATCATCGACGATCCGGCGTTCTACGAAGGCACCCGGGAGTATTCCGGCAACAAGCCGGCGAAAAGCATCCACTGGAAAGCCAGCGCGCGCTTCAACGTGCTGCAGGAAAAGATATTCGAACCGACGTCCCACCGGAAAGTATTCCTGCTTCTGGACGGCGAGGGGTTCGAAACCATGGAATACACCGGAGCATTCGAACCCGCCCTCGAGATCCTCGCGTCGCTTGCCACCACCTTCGCCGAAGCGGGAGCGTCCTTCGCCATCGCGACTGACCGCCGGGTCCAGGGTTTTCCCGCCGTACTTCCCCTCGGCCGGGGACCTGAGCACCTCGGCATGGTGCTGGAGCTCATGGCGCGCTGCGTCAACCTCAAGGGGCAAGCGTTGATACCGCTTGTCGAAGGCGCAACCGGCGCAGGAGGCGCGGGCTTCATCGTCGTCTGCAGCTCGCCCGGCTGCGCCATCCGGGACTGGCTCGCACTGAGACCCGCCAGGATGAACCGGGTACAGTTCATCGTCGCCGGGGACGGGCAGCCTGGCGAGGCGGACGGTTGGCAGTCGGCGAGTTTCAAGAAGATCCTGCGATTCGCGGGGAGCGGACAATGAGCATGGCGATGCCGCTCGTGCTGGCCATGGAGGCGCTCAAGCTTCACCTCGTCGCCGTGCTCTTCTTCCTCGCGCTCGAGGCGCCGCTGCCGTGGCTGCCGGCGACGCTCGCTTTTGTTTCGGCGGCTTTCCTTGGCATGGCCTTGCGCCGCCTGGGCAGTCGCCTCGCCACGCGCGCCCTCGTCCACCTTGCCGGGCTGGCGCTCTCCGTCTTCGCCATTTACAAGGCGGGCCTGGACCCCGCCCTGGAAGGGTTCGCCCTGCCCGCTTTCCTGGTTTCCTCGATGCTGGGCGGCGCCTTCTGGATTCGGGGATCCTGGATAGGAACCCGGAAGCCGGATCACGAGTTCTGCCTGGCACGTTTCGAGGAAGGGATAGGGGTCTACCTGATAGTATTCCTTATGGCAAGCCCCTCCCGCATCGATGTATCCACGGCGACAAGACTATCCCTGTCGTTTTTCGCGTGCGGCATCCTTTCGCTCGGAATTTCCAAAGGCCGGGAAGCGGCTACCGGAGGGTTTTCGAGGCTATCCCCCGCCGCGGCTCTCGTTCCTCTTGCGACGGGCTTCACCCTCGCGTCGCTCGGCCTGTTCCTCGTCGTTCCGGCCCTCCAGCAAGGCGCGCTCAGGACGAGGGTAGCCATGAAGGAAGGCTCCTCGGAATTCATCCGGCTGCTCGGCCTGCTGCTTTCGAAACTGTTCAGGCTCAGGCCGTCTTCGGCCGGTTCCGCCGGCAACGGAGGCGCTCCGTACCAGCTGGCCGACGAGGGTACAGCCCAGGCCAGCCCCCTCGTGAACTACCTCCTGATCATCATCCTTGCGGTGGTGTTCGCCCTGGTCATGGTCATCATCGTCGTCATGCTGGCGCAGTACTTCCGGGCATGGGCTTCCCGCTCCGAAGGGCGGAGCGAACCGCTCGACCTGTCGTTCCTGCCGGCCTGGCTCCGCGCACTGCTGCATGCGCTTGACCATTTCGCCTCCCGCGCGCGGGAAGCCCTCGCCGACCGCCGCAGGAAGCGCAGTGCGGCTGTTTCCGCCTATGCCAGGCTCCTGGCTTGCGGGCGTGGCGCAGGGTACTCCCGGAAGCATGCCGAGACCCCGCGGGAATACGCACGCCGGCTCGAGTCTGCCTTTCCCCGCGCGGCGGATCAGGCGGGATTCATAGTCGGGGCCATCGAAGAGGAAGTCTACGGCAACAAGGCCACTGACCGGGCAATTTCAGCGAGGCTCGGCAAGGCGAAAAGAAGGCTCTCGCTTCGCTCGTTCCTGGCTGAACGCTTCGGGCGGGCTTTCAGGCGCGCGCCCATCCGGATGGACGGACCGGGGTCAGAAAATAATGGAGATACTCTTGCATAGGAATCACCCGGACCTCTCCTTCCGCCGACTGGTCGGCACGGGCATTGCCGCAAAGCTGGTCGTGGACATCTGCTCCCAGATCTTCAATCCATTTCTGCCGATCATTGCCAACGGACTTGGCCTGGGCGTGGTGCAGATGGGCCGGCTCGTCGGACTGCGCAGCGCCATGGGCGTATTCTCGCCACTCAGCGGAGTGCTGTCCGACCGTCTGGGATACCGCGTTGTCATACGCGCTTCCTTGCTGGTCATGGCGGCAGGATGCCTCCTTCTGGCCGCGAGCAGCGCGCTGTGGATAGCCGTCCTTGCCATCATGATGCTCGGCCTTGGCACCGGAGCCTTCGTGCCCAACCTGCAGGCCTTCGTAAGCAGCCACCTGCCTTACTCCCTGCGGGCCAGGGGGCTGGGGATGATAGAATATTCCTGGGCACTCACCGGCATCGTCGGCCTGTCCCTGGTCGGGCTCATCATAGCCGCAACCGGCTGGCGCACGCCGTTCTACCTGCTTGCGGTGGGCATGGTAGTGATGAACTTTGTCTTCGGGGCAATGCCTGGCGGCCAGCGGCAGAGCGCCGAGCTACCCGCCTCGCTGCCCGAGCGCGATCGTCCGGGTCGCCGCATCCTGTCGATCTTCATGGTCAAGGAGAACAGGCGCTCCACCTACGCCACCATCCTGGCCGGCACCTTGAGCTTTTTTGCCGCCATGCAGGTGATGATAACCCACGGAGCATGGCTGGCCGGACGATATGGATTGGACGCCGCTTCGCTTGGCCTCGTGGCCCTGGTGATCGGCTGCTTCGACCTGACCGCAAGCGTCGCGGTCAGCATCTTCACCGACCGTATCGGCAAAAAGCGCAGCGTCCTCATTGGCATTGCCGGGTCCCTGGCTGCCTATCTGGCGATGCCCTTCCTTGACTCGGGCGTCGTGCCGGCGATCGCGGTAATCGCCGTAGCACGCATGTGCTTCGAGTTCAACATCGTCTCCCATTTTCCGTTGCTCAGCGAGCAGGCGCCGTCCCAGCGCGGACAGGTGATGACGTTGGGGGCCGCGTCCACCATGCTGGGCGCCACGCTTGCCGGCATTACCGGCCCGTGGCTATTCGTGAACTCCGGAGTGGCGGCTATGGCATGGACTTCCGCCGCGGC
>PGXR01000052.1 GCA_002839245.1 Spirochaetae bacterium HGW-Spirochaetae-7
GCGATGGTGGAATTGGCAGACACGCTAGCTTGAGGTGCTAGTGCCGAGAGGCATGGAGGTTCAAGTCCTCTTCGCCGCATAAAACAAAGCCCCGACCGAAAGGTCGGGGCTTTGTTTTAAATAAGCGGCGAAGAGGACTTGAACCAGAGCGAGCGCCGAGCGATAGCGAGGAAGAGCACGCACGATGCGTGCGGAAGCGAGCGTAGGCGCCCGGAAGCGCGAGACACGATGTCGAGCGCTGGAGGGAAAGTCCTCTTCGCCGCAACACTGCAAGTCCTTGTTTCACAAGGATTTACTTAAAAGCCCGTTCCGAAATGGAGCGGGCTTTTTATTTTGCGGGAGTTGATGTTGACCAAATTACAGTTCTCACCCGGAGGCGGACTGTAGCTCCCTTGCAGATGTCCAGCATTGACAGCCCTATTCCCTCAGAGTCCCGGCGATGAGTGCGCTCATGGCGAGCAAGGCACTGGCGACGAGGATGGCGATCGTGAATGAGCCGTCCTTGCCCCGAAGTGCTTCCATCAGGTAGACGAAGACCACGGCAGCCTGTCCAAATAGCTGGATGAGGCCGTTCGATGTGCCCTCCGGTGTCGGCCGCGTTATCTCCGACACGTACTGCATGCCAACCGGGAGTACGCTCGTCAGGAAGAATCCCAGGATGGCGGAAGCAAGGCAGAGCAGCAGGAAGCTTTGTGCGTAGGCGAGGCCCAGCAAGCCAGGTATGCACAGTGCGACGCCGAGGATTATGAAGGGCCTTCGCTTGCCGCGCCTGTCCGAGATGGCGGGGATGATGACGGCTCCCAGGACGCCGGAGAGCAGTATGACGGCGCCGAGCGTACCGGCTTCCTGCGGCGAAAAGCCGCGGGGCCTGACTATGGCTTCTATCCAGGTCGAAATTCCGTTGAACACGCCGAGGCACACGAAGGAGATTATCAGGAAGCGCCTGAATGAGGGCACCGTGAATGCGTGCCTGAGCCCTGCGAGCATCAGCGACCTCGCCTCTCCGGCGTCGTCGCTCGGCGGCGTGGCCGGACGCTCACGGGCCACCACGATGAAGACGAGCGCGCAGGCAGCGGAGAAAAGGCCATAGTACAGCTGTATCGTCGGTATGGAGACGCTCGCGGCAAGGGCCGGCGTGAGGACCATGCCCAGTGCCGTGCCAAGCAGGCTGGCCAGAGTGACGAGGCCGACCGCGGTCGCCCGCTGCCGTGGCGGGAACCACAGCGCGGGCACCTTGGTCCATGCGTTGAGCATGAACGGCTGGGAGGCGGCCAGTCCCACCGTCGCGATCAACGCCAGGGTGTAATCAGGACCGGCGAGGCCCCTCAGGACTCCAGCCACGCCCATCAGCGAGGAACCGAAGCCGACGGATTTCCTGAAACCGAGGGTGTCTATGGCCCACGAGACCGGAATTGACAGCGGTACGAAGGCGATCATGAAGAGCATCGAGAAGAACCCTATCCTGAGGTCGGAAACGCCGTACAGCGTGGCGGCCTGCCCGGTGACTGGCGCGTATGAAATCCAGAGCACCTGTATGGCGAGGTTGACCAGCATGAAAGCGCCGAGCACCGCCCAACGGTATCCGTATACTTTCGTCGTAGTACTGTCCATGATCGTGTTCCTTCCAGGATGACTGGCGACCACTATAGGGTGGGGCAGGCGCGGGACTCAAGCGGCTTTCGAGGAATGGCGGATCGTTCGGGAGGGCTTATACGGCGAGCAGGCGGTCGCGTGACGCCAATGCGGCGCGGCCGTACGCCTCGATGCACATTTCAAGGATCTGCATACGGTTTTCACCCGATAGGGAGGCGGCCTCGTGGAGTTCGAACAGCGTCGCGGCGTATGATTCCAGGAAGGCTTCGTCCTTCAGGTGCCCGAGCAGTTTCCTGGACGCGAGGATGCACAGCTGCCTGGACGGCAGCGGGATCGTCGAGAGCCTCGATTCGAGATAACCAAAAAAAGCTTCCATGGTGGTCCTCGATTCGTCTATCGCTTGGGCTATGGCGGTCGCGGGCGACCGTCCCATTCAGTATATCGGCTCATTGCGGTGGCGTGCTTAGCCCCCGGCATCGGGCACCTTGCCTTCGACAGAATGTTGAACGATACTGCTTTCCATGAAACCACGACACCAACGACTTCTTGCTGTCGCAATCGCTACCATTTGCTTGCCGGCGCTGGCTTCGGCGCAGGGCCAGGTCAAGACCTTCGAGCCATCGAAGGTCGTCGCCGCCATAGGCACCTACTGTTCGGCCTGCCACGGCTGGGCTTCCGGCTATGACGGCATCATTGGGAGCGGCAAGATAGTTCCCGGCGATCCTGGCGCGAGCCTCCTGATTTCGGTGGTCGAGTCCGGCTACATGCCGCCCGCTGGTCCTAAATTCAAGGCGGACGAGCTGGACGCAGTGCGCGCCTGGATAGCGGCCGGAGCTCCGGGTTCCGATGTCGTAGCCAGCGATGCGACGAGCGGGGCGACGGCGGTGGACGGAGCGCCGGGATTGCCCGTCGGGAAGGGCGGATTCCTCGGTTTCCCGAGCAAGGCGGCCTACCACCGCGCTGCTGGCTGGACTTCCTCCGGCCTGCTTCTCGCCGCGGGGGCAGTCGGCGCCGTGCGCGCTTACAACCTGATAACTGCCGGCCATGACTACCGGGACGCCAATGGAATTGGCGAGGATCAGATCAGTGCCCTGTGCAGCAGCGAGATACAGTCGCTCTGGTCGGACGGGCAGGCGCTCAGGTGGACCCATGTCGGCCTGCTCGTGGCGGGCGAGACTATCTACCTGGGCAACGCGATCACCGGCATCCAGATGCTGTCGCCGGCCCACGCGGGTCCTCCGAACCGATCGGACCTGCACCGCTGGGCGTTCTTCACGCACGCGGGTCTCATGGCCGCCGAGGTAGTGCTAGGCTTCCTTACCACCGACGCGCTGTCAAAGGGCGACCACGAGCTGGTCAGCTCCCTCGGCGTGGCCCACGCCGCAGTAGGCCTCGCGATCCCGGTCGTGATGATCGCCTCGGGCGTCGTAATCGGGCAGTGATCCGGGGGAGCCGTCGGCAATCCGCCGCGGCTCCCCCGGCGAGAAACTACTCGTCGCTCATGAACTGTATCGTTTCAGTCTGTTCAGATGCCCGACCGCCTACCGAGGGTGAACCGGCGCCCGCGATGCCCGCTCCCGCCGTGCCGGCGCCCGCCGTGCCGGCGCCTACGCTTGCCAGGTAGGCGAAATCCCGCACGCGTTCGGCATTTATCGCCACGGCTTTCTCGAAAGCCGTTTTTGCGCTCGTGAAGTCGGAGATCGCGTTGTACGCCAGCGATGTATTAACCAGCACCATCTGGGCCGAAAGGGTCGAACCCTTGCCCTGCGTATCGAGAGCTTTCGACGCCGTCTGGTAGGCGGCGATGGCCTTGCGGTATTCCTTCTGGATGTACGCTATGTTGCCCAGGTTGACCTGGGTGCTGGTAAACGCGGGGTCGATTTTCAGGGCGCGCTGGAAAGCAGTTTCCGCCTCCTTGACCTTGCCGTAGCGGGCATAGGCTATGCCCAGGATGTTCCAGTCTTTCTTGTCACCGCTTTTTGCCGCGATGGCCGATAGCTCCGACAGGGCGGCGTTGCTGAGTCCGGTGAATTCACTTCGGTATATGGCAGTCAGCTCCTCTTTCGATCCGTATTGCAGGCCGAGGTCCGACTCCCTGAGGGCTACCGGTCGATAGAGCGCCTGAGCCTCGGCGGTACGGTTGAAGGCCCGTTGCGTCGCATCCGTTTCGTAGAGTCTCCACAGTTCGGCACCGCGCCGCCATGCGTCGAGGAACGATTGTTTGCCTATCAGGGTAATTTCCACGGGAACCCAGAGCTGGTCGTTGACCACGAAGGTCATGCCACGGTCGGGATAGAGATCCTTGTAGTCCCGTGCCGCAAGCTTGGTGTTGAAGGCCGGGTAGATATGCCCTGGAACCGTTATGAACCCCGTCTCTATGCCCACCGATTCAAGGAGGCTCGCGAAGAGGACCGTCAGGTCGTCGCAGTCGCCGCTTCCCCTGACGAGTGTGGAGCGCCCGAGGCTCACCGAGTCCAGGGCGACGGCCCCTGTCTGCGCCTTGATGAAGGGGCTCGATGGATCGGCCTGGTATATGAGTCCGAGCCTGCCGAGCGCGGCATAGACCTGCACCGCCGTCTGTAGGGGCTCGTTGAGTTGCGCGAGGGTTTCCGCCTTGAGGTTCTGGCGGATGTAGCTAGCGTAGTTGCGCAGGGCGGAATCGGCCGGCGTTATGAAGGCTCCCACTTTCCTGTCGTCGTCCCAGACTATGGCCGTCCTGTCCATCAGCTCGTAGGAAAGCGGGAATCGCTGCTCGACCGGTCGCCCGCGGAAGCGGTAGCGGACGGAAAGTTCGCCTGCCAGCGGCGTCGATCCTTCCGTGCGGAAGACTTCCTGGTTGAAGGCCGCGACGAGTCCGACCTCGACCGAGCCTTTCGCCGGTATCGACGCGAGGCTGGCGACCGGTGTCGGGGCGTCCATGTAGCCGGGCTGGAAGAAGGAAACCTCGATGTCTGTCAGCTCCGCCTTCTCGTCGTTTGTCAGGGTAATCATCGCGAAAGGCTTTGACGCGTAATAGCTCTGCATGGCGGCGAAGACGGGCGGCAGCTTACCCGATGACAGCCGCAGCGCGCGTATCAGCGCCGCCGGCGAGTCCGGGTCTTGCCCGAAACGGTATGAAACCGAGAAACCCACCCCGAAGGAGAAACCGTCGAATTCGGTGAGGGGCCCCAGCGTCTGGGCGTAGCGAACGGCGGGATGCACGTCCACGGCAAAATTGTACGAGGGTATCAATCCTATCCGCGCCCCGGCGTCCGCGAACCAGCCCGGGGATCCGGTCACCCTCAGTGGATCGAGGTTTTTAAAATATGTTTGGGCGTAAGCGCCCGAAAGGTCCAGGCCGAGTTCGAAGTTCTTGGAAAACCGGGTCGAGTACGATACGCCGAGGACCCCGAACCATTGGGAGTGGTCCCAGGTTCCGCCGCCCGCGCTGCCCGTCTCCAGGTAGCTCGTGTTCCCTGCCCTGAAAAAAGGCTGGAGAACGGGTATCGAGGGGATTGGAGCTCGCAATTCGGAGGCTATCTCCCTGACGACGAAGGAAGACGGAAATCCCGCGAATGCCTGCAGGCTCTTGTACTCGGCTCCGACCGAGAGGGGAAACCGATAGTAGTTGTTCAGGTCGCCTTCCGACTGGCGGGTCTGCGCTCCGATCGCGCCGGTGGAAAGCGCCAGCAAAACGGCCATGAAAAGCACGGGTACGTGCACGCCGTCAATCCAGTCATGGTTGTTGCCCATCGCCAGCCTCCTTCAGGGAACCAGGTCGACGACGTAGAGTTTCGTCGCGCCGTTGAGGGCGTACAGATACTCGCCGTAGAGAGCGAGCCGTGTCGGGTTGAATCCGGCCGCGGACAGCGTCCCGGCCGATATCGGTGAACGGGGGTTGGAGATGTCCCATATCTCGAGTCCAAGTGATGGTTTGGCGACGTACGCGTAGTTGCCGCGCACCACGACGTCGGTTGCGCCTGAGCCGCTCAAGGCAGACGGCCAGATGCGCGCCTGCCCGGTTGTGCTCCACGAGCGAGCCGTGGCCGCGTCGTAGACCAGGAGCCCGTTGGTCGTGTCGGCTACCAGGGCGAAGTCGCCGTACATGGCGAGCGCCGAGGCGGAGTCCCCGACGGGGAGCGCGCCGTATCCGCTGAGCGTGACGGGGAAGGATGGATCGGTAACGTCGACGACACGGAGCCCCCCGAGTTCGTTGGCGATGAACGCAAGGTTTCCCTTTACCGCGACACTACGTATCTCGTGGTTCGTACTCAGGGTGCCTTGGGTCTGCGCCGTGCCGACTATGGTCAGGGTGCCTTGCCGGGAAAGGTCCACCGAGACGAGCGACGAGTTGGAAGTTCCCAAGAGCGCGTAGTGCCCGGTCAGGGCGATTGCCCAGGCGTAACCGCCGGGAAGGCTTACGTACCCGGGAGCCACATAGGCAGGCGCGCCAGGGTTGGTGACGTCGAGCGATGCTACGCCGCTTCGTTCCGAAGCCAGGAACGCGCGGGATCCTGCAAAAGAGAACTCATAGGGGGAATAGATGCTTATGTTGTTTGCGTACCGGGAGGGAGAGGCGGGATTGCCGATATCGTACGCGGAGGCATGCCAGTCTGGGGATGGGGGATCAGGCGGTATGCTGTAGTACTCGGATATATACAGGTAGTTCCGGTAGGCGGCGATGCGTGCTCCGGCGTTGACGTTGGTGAGCGTCGTGACCAAGGTTGCCGCCGATGGATCGTTCGCACCGTAGATGGGCAGGCCGTACTGGTAGCCGGCGGAGACGTAGGCGTAACCGCCGCCAACTTCGACGTGGTTGCCTTTCCCCGGCACCGTCTGTATGCGGACCAAGGAAAGGTTCGCCGGGTCGTGGGCGTCAACAACCGCGTAGCCGTAATCACGCAGCGCGACGAAAACCCTCGTGCCTGAAACGACGACTGATTGCGCCGGAGCGACGGTCCCGGAAACATCAAGCGACTTCAGGAGAGTCGGAGCCGACGGCGTGGAGGTCTGGTAGGATTGCACGTTCCAGCCCGAGGCCGCGTACAGTATGGTGCCGCTGAACGTCAGGGCATACGAACTGGCAACGGCCGATGAAACGCGGCTTGCCACGGGAGCGGTGGAAGTACCCGTAATCAAGTAAAGCGCGGAGGTCGAATTCCCGGCGACGGCGAGCACCTTCGAACCGCCCCTGTCCTGAACGGCGATTTCGTAGTTCTGCCCGAGTGTCGCATAGTCCTGGTTGGCAAGCCTGACTACGGGTGCTGTTTTATTGGTGACGTCGACGACGTAGAAGCCTTCATTGAATCCCGCCACGAACGCCAGCTCCCCGAGCACTGCCACGCCTTCCGCCTGCATGTCGGCGCCTGATGACAGGACGACGCTGCCGACCATGACCGGCGCCGCGGGATTCGCGACATTTACGATGTACAGGCTCTTCCAGCCGGTCACGTACGCATAGTCGCCTTGCAGGAAGACGTCCCGTGCGGAGGAAATGGTTACTTTCCCCTTTTCTTTAGGATACGAGGGATTGCTGACGTCAAGTATCCGGAGCCCATAATAATAGTCGGCGACGTAGAGGTAACCCGCACGCCAGGTCGACGAGTCCGCTGCGCTGACCCCGTCGTAGCTCGCCACCGAGGCGTCCGAGCGGGAAGCGGTCGGATCCGCCTGTGCCTCAACCCATTCGCTCTTCACGCTCGAGTAGTTGGCCGGCTTTACCGTGTAGTAATACTTGACGCCCTGGGAAACGCTGGAATCCCTGAACGGCGGCGCCGCGATGGGGCCGGAAACGCTTTCCCAAGGTCCGGCCGGAGAGTATGCGCGGAGGACGTCGTAGCTCTGGATGGCAGGGAATGTTCGCCAGTCGAGTTCGATGCCGTTGAAATAGGCAGAAACTCGCGGAAACAGGTGGAGGGTGGACAAGGGAATGGACCTGAGCACTGCGGAATAGTCTTTTTTGCCGTCGGAGGTGGTTCCCTCCAGAAGGAAGCTGTACAGGGTTCCATTCTTGAGCTGGTTCAAGGTGTATGGCGACACGACGCCGTCGATCGCCGTCGAGCTTGCCGGATCGGGGGTTCGGGCGGATGGCTCGAAATAGAGCCTGTAGCTTTGCACTCCCGGAACCTGGCTCCAGGTGAGCGCTACTTCCTTGTTCCCCTCGATGGCCGCGAAGCTGGGAATTTCGTTGCCGGGGAAAGTCAGCGGCAGGCGGTATTCGGTGACGTTTCCGTTCCAGTCGGTCGCCTTGAGGAGTACGACGATGTTCTCGCGCAAGTCGTTGGACTCGGCAATCGAGAAACTGCCGTCATTCCCGATGGTCGCGTCTTTGGGCGCTGTATGCGACAGGATTTCATAGGACAGGGAGCTGACCTTGCCGGGGTGACCGGGCGAAGCCAGGTCGGAGACGGTGCCTTCGATTGACAGTACGCGGGAGTACGGGGCGTATTCCCCGGGCGAAGCAACAGCGATGACGGGCGGGCTCAGGTCTCGCACGCTGTCCACGAGATCGGTCATGATGGGTACGGGACACGAAGTCATCATGAGAACCAGCAAAAGCGCATCAAGACGAGCGACCGATCGACTGATCATGGCCTGCACCTCCAAACACTGCATATAATATATTACAAAGTAAATGCGTAATCAATTTGAAGCAACGGAATATGACCGATTCGCAGCATGGACTGACAGTTTGGTACGCCGTGAGTATCGTAATTATGGACGAAAAGGATTATCATTGCAGATTATGAGTTTTCCGGAGTATGCCGTCCCCGTAAACCGCTTGCAGCGTCCGGGTGCCCACGGCGCGCCATCGAATCGCCATTTGTTGTCGGAGTTACCATGAGAATCAAGTCACTAGTTGTGCTGGCGGTGGCCACGGTATCGTCTGGTTGCGCCTCCCTCGGCGATCCATTCCTTCTGTCCTTCGACACGAACGCCAGATACCAGTCTGAGGCCGTTACCGCGGAGGGCATCGACGCGTACAAGTCTACCCTGATCGTCGCGGGCGACGTCGCGGAATCGGGCAAGGTCCAGCGCTATTTCGAAGCCGCCCTGCGGTACGACCCCACCAATACCGAGGCTGCCAGGTACCTGGCCCTCGTCGAGGACTATCGCGCGAACCGCTTCGCGGCGGCCGTCAAGGATGCTGACATCCTGCTCAAGAAGCGGGGCAGGAGCAGCGACGACGAGTACAGACTGTTGATGGCCGTGCGCAAAGCCCAGGCGATCTATCCCCGCGACGACGCGACTGTCCGCCTCGTCAGGGCGACCGTGGAGCCGCGCAAACAGTACGTGGCCGCGAGGCTGGCCGAGGTTGGTACGATGCGAGCGACCGTGTCGCCGGACTCCAGGGAGAGCGCTCGGGAGAAGGTGTCAGTCGACGCATTCAAGATAGTCCTCAAGGTACGGGACGTCGAACCTGGCAACATGGACGGTTCCAAGGCGTTCCGTGAACTCAAGTCGGAGATATCCTCCATCGTCGAGAAACGTATCGCAGCCGTCGAGGCCCTTGTAGCCAAGGGATCGTTCGATGAAGCCCGGTCGACGCTTTCGCTGGTCAAGGACCTCGACTCGAAGATAGGCGGAACCTTCGAGCCGGAAATAGCCAAATCGGAGTACGGCTTGTACCTTGCCTGGGCCAAGTATTATGAAGGGCGCAAGGAATGGTCCAAGGCGGATTCCCGTATACACAGCGCTCTGTTGATTCAGAAGGGCGGCGACGCCATGGCACTCCAGAAGCGAATCGCCTCTGCCGCGGCGGCCGAGGAACGGGGTAGTTCGTTCGGCGCGGGCCTCGTCAACCTCGACCGCTACATAGCAAGCGGCGAGCTGCTCCGCGCCCAGCGCCTGCTCGCGTCGCTCTCGAAGACGACCTCCAAGTCGTCCGAGCGGGCCGAACTCGACAAGCGGCGAAGGCAGATGGTCGACGCTCTCGCGGGTATCTACTCGTCGGCCGTAGCCGCCTATCGAGCAGAGCGGTTCAAGGACGCGGTCACCGCCTTCGAGACTGTGGTCGCCATCGACTCGACCTACGAGGACGCGGCCGAATACCTCGACAAGGCCAGGACCAAGCAGAAATTGCTGGACCAGTACTGATCAGCGAGCGCGGAGGATGTCGATGAAAGAAAAACGGGATCTGTCGGTTCTTCGTTCGTTCGCGCCGGATTGGACCTGGACCGCGATCACGGCTACGTGGCTGCTCTGGCCGTTTCTGGCTCATGTAGGTCCGGCGAGTCCCACCGCCTTCGGGTCGGTTTCGGCGATTTCGGCGGCCGGGCATCCTGGATATGCCGTCGTGGCTACCGTGGCCGCCTTGCTCCTCGCGGCGGCGAGCTTGTGGAAGCTCGCCGCCTGGTTCCTCAGGCACAAGCTCGCGATGCTTGCCGAGCCGGGAAGGCCGCTGGCGATCGTCATCAATGTCGTTTCGTCGCTATGCGCGCTCGTGATCCCCGCAACGCACGCAATGACGTTCGCGACCCGACCCGGGTACTTCTCGGGAGTAGCCTGGTGGGCCTGGGCAATGGCAGCCCTGTCGTTAGGCTGGAACGCGTTTTCCATCATGAACCTCATCCGGGTCCTGAGCGAACGCGACGAGGGTTTCAGGGAATATATCGAATTCCGGCGCGTCACCGAGAAGCCGGAGAAGTTGATCTTCAACCTGGGGCGATCCCGCGGAATCCAGCGACGGCTGACACTGTCGTTCACCGGGCTCATCCTGGTCGTCGTCGTCGTGCTCGCGACCTCGCTGCTGGGCGATTTCGGGTCGACCCTGCTCCGGGCCATCATGGACAACGGACGCTCTCTGGCGGACAGGACATCGAGCATCGTCAAGACAAACATCGGGGATCGCATAGCCATCGACGATTATCTTGCCATCGAGGCGGTCAAGAACAAGTCAGCCTCGTTTCCGTTCTCGAGCGTCTCGCAGTACAGGCGCGACCCCAAGACCGGCGCCTACGCGGTCCGTTCCTCTACCGATCCGTCCCTGATCGGCGAGGTTCTCGACGCCGGACAGGCAGAGGCGGTTTCCATGCAGCCCACGATGACCGAGGGCGACTCGACGATCGAGTTCCGCGCGCCGGTGGTGCTCTCGGGCGTCAATCTCGGCTTCGTCTCGGTGGTCTACGATCGCGAGATGATATACGGCCCGTATTACCTGACCAAGGTCAAGGCGGTGATCATCGCCTTCCTGTTCCTGTACGCGTCGGTGTTCATCACGTTCCTTTTCGGGCGCAGCATCGTGTTCCCGATCCTGTTCTTGCGGATGGGCGTCAGTTCAATATCAAAGCGGCTTTCGTCGATGGTGAAGGGGCAGGAGAGGGTGTCGGCAGACAACCTTCTGTACAACGACCGCGTGGTGACCAGGGACGAGATCAAGAAGCTTTCGGTGGAGATCGGAAACATGGCCGCGGTCATACGCGGAGTGATACCGTACATCTCCGCGTCGACGCTAATGAATTCTGAGAAGGGCCTGCCGACGACAGAGCGCCGCGACCTGGCGTTCCTGTTCACCGACATCCGGGGATTCACGACGATCTGTGAAGGATTGGCCCCGGAAGAAGTGGTGGCGATGCTCAACCACTACCTCGACCTCCAGACCACGGCCATCGTCGCCAACGGCGGCGAGATCGATAAATTCGTCGGCGACGAGATGATGGCGATGTTCGACGGCCCCGACAAGGAGATCAGGGCTTGCCGAGCCGGCATGCACATCCGCAAGGTCATGGCCGAGGCGCAGGAAAAGGCAAGGACCGATTCCAGCGCCATAGTCTCCATCGGCATAGGCATCAATTCGGGCCAAGTGGTTTTCGGCTCAGTAGGAGCGCGCGAACGGATGGACTTCACCAGCATAGGCGATACGGTCAACCTGGCGGCCCGGCTAGAAGGCGCCAACAAGACCTACGGCACCAAGTCACTCGTCAGCGATACCGTCTACGAGCGCGTCAAGCAACATTTCGTATGCAGGGAGATAGACCTGATAACGGTAAAGGGCAAGAACGTGCCGGTGCGTATCTACGAGGTGCTCCAGGAGACGGCCAAGGCTCCCGCGAAGCTCAGGCAGATCAAGGAAGGCTTCGAGGCCGGACTCGCGGCGTATCGGGCCAAGCGCTGGGCCGCCGCGAAGAAATTCTTCGGCAAGGTCCATGAGCTGTACGGCGACGAGGCGAGCGTCGTCTTCCTCCACCGTATCGACGTCTTCGAGGCCAGCCCCCCGCCAGCCGGATGGGATGGCGTCTTCCGCATGACGGTAAAGTAGCGAGGCACTATTCGGCCGCGGGATATTCTGCTATATTCATATGGACGAGAATATCCGCGGCCCCGTCAAGGTACGTACGCGGAGCGGCCGCAGGATTTTATAAACAGAACTCATGGCCAATATGCTTTCTCGCCCCAAGGATTTTCATGCACCATTCAGATTTCGAATCACTCGGTCTCATGCCCTCCTCGCTGGAGGCGCTTCGCCACGAAGGCTACGAGAAGCCTACGCCTATCCAGTCAGCCACGATCCCGAGCCTGCTGGCCGGCCGCGACCTCATGGGTTGCGCCCAGACAGGCACCGGCAAGACCGCCGCCTTCGCCCTTCCGACGATACAGCGCCTTATCCAGAACCCGGCCAAGCGGCAGCCTCACAAGGCCCGCTCCCTGGTCGTGGCGCCAACCAGGGAACTGGCGATGCAGATAGACGCGAGCTTCGCCGCGTACAGCCGCGGCTCCGAATTCAAGCGGGCCTGCGTTTACGGCGGCGTCGGCAAGGTCCCTCAGATCAGGGCGATGGAAAGGGGCGTCGACGTGCTGGTAGCGACGCCTGGCCGCCTGCTCGACCTCAAAAACGACGGAGCCATAGACCTCTCGGCCGTCGAGATTGTCATCTTCGACGAGGCCGACCGCATGCTGGACATGGGTTTCATTCATGACGTGCGCAAGATAATCGCCATGCTTCCAAAGAAGCGTCAGACCCTGCTTTTCTCCGCGACGATGCCTTCGGAGATAGAGGAACTCGCCCGCAGCCTGCTTTCCGACCCGCTTCGCGTCGACATCGAGCCCGAGAAGCCTACCATCGACCTGATAACGCAAAGCCTGTATTACGTCGAGAAGGGTTGCAAGCGCGACCTCCTCGTGCACCTGATCAAGGAACTAGAGGTGACGCGGGCGGTCGTGTTCTCGAGGACAAAGCACGGCGCCGACCGTATCGCCAAGAGCCTGCACATAGCCGGCATAGAGTCAGGCGTCATTCACGCCAACAAGGGCCAGGGCAACCGTACCCGGACGATGGAGGCTTTCCGCGCAGGCGAGACGCCGATACTCGTCGCCACCGACCTCGCGGCACGGGGCATCGACGTTGACGACATTTCGCACGTGTTCAATTTCGACCTGCCTACCGAACCTGAGACCTACGTCCACCGCATCGGGCGCACAGCGCGAGCCGGCGCCTCGGGCTTCGCGGTAACTTTCTGCGACACCGAGGAGAAGCGCCTCCTCAAGCAGGTCGAGCACCTGCTCGGCACGACGATACCCGTCATCAAGGTCCACCCGTACGCCGGCGTACACCGTGCGCCGACCGAGGAGGAACTCCGGGACAAGATGTTCGAGGACCGCTCCAGGGACAGGCAACGGGGACGAGGCCAGTCGCAGGGACGCGGCCGTCCGCCAGCCCCCTCCGGCGAAAGGCGCGCCACCAGTGGACGACCCGCCGAGTCCAGGCCGTCATCGGGCGGCCAGGATAGAGGCAGGCAGGCGATCCGCCCTCCTTCAGCCCCGGTTCGATCTTCAACCCCGGCTCGACCAGCGGCGCCCCAGCACGATGCGCCTCGGCGGGATGTTCCCAGGCGAGACGCTCCGCGACACGAAACGCCGTCCCGCTCGGGCCGCGACGTACGCTCGGTGATAGATGAAATTACTGGAAGGCGCTCATAACGACAGTCTTGCCGATGGCGTGACCGGGCCTCAAGTGGTATAATCGTTCCAGATAGAGGCTTTTTCAGGATGCGGAAGCATTCTGGAAAAGCCTCGTTCATTGAAAGCGTACCCGGACGCAATCTTTTCGGGATCTTTCGAGGAGTTCGACATGGATATCGCATACGGCAAGGCACTCTTCGTCGATCTCGGGACAGGTGCCCAGCGGAGCGAGGTCCTCGACGAATCCATCCTCCGGAAGTACATCGGCGGCTCGGGAATCGCGACCTGGCTTTTAATCAGCATGGCGCCTCCGGGCATTGACGCCTTCGACCCAGGCAATCCGCTTGTCTTTGCGGTGGGGCCGCTATGCGG
>PGXR01000053.1 GCA_002839245.1 Spirochaetae bacterium HGW-Spirochaetae-7
GCGGTCGCCTGCGGCATGGCACTGTTCTTCCTGGGTGACCTTGGAGGCGGATCGTTGATCGGCAACATCACCGCGATCGGATCCGGGATAACGTTCGCTGCCTATTTCGTGTTCATGCGCATGCAGAAAGACGGCTCCCCCCTCGAATCGAACCTGCTTGCCCACGTCATGACAGCGACTGTCGGCTTCATAATCGCTCTTTTCATGCCTGCTCCAGCCATCACCTTCAAGGCTGTTTCCGCGATTATCGTCCTGGGCGTTTTCCAGATAGGCGTGGCCGCGATACTGCTTTCGTGGGGCATCAAGCGCGTCAGCGCCGTCCAGGGCTCGATCATCGCGGGGCTGGAGCCGGTGTTCAATCCACTGTGGGTCTTCCTGGCCCTGGGAGAAAAGCCTGGGTCCAATTCACTCGTCGGCGGAGCGATCATCATAACCGCGGTCGTCGTTTCGTCGGTGATCACGGCACGAAGAAGCAGGCGCTAGAAAGCAACTCCCGTTCAGGCATCGGTGTCCAATACGGCTATACGGGATTGGAGGCCATCATGGATTCGACCGGGAGGACGCACCGTTTCCGGGAACGGCAGGTGCTGTCCAGGGTCCAGGAGACAGGGAACGCCGCGACGCACGGCATCGGGGCCATGCTGGCGATCGCCGGCTTGGTCATTCTGGTCGTCAAGGCAGTGTCGAGCGACGATGTCTGGTACGTCGTATCCTATTCTATCTTCGGTTCGAGCATGGTACTGCTCTATCTCGCCTCGGCCAGCTACCATGCGGTCCGTGAGCCCCGGTTGAAGCGAAAGCTGGAAGTGCTTGATCACAGCGCCGTCTTCATCCTGATTGCCGGCAGCTACACCGCCTTCGCGCTCACCATCCTCAGGGACAGCGTCGGCTGGTGGCTCTTCGGCGCAGTCTGGACCATTACCCTCATCGGAATCGTGATCGAGGCCATGTACCTCAACAGGTGGCCGTTCATCACCCTGCTCGTGTACCTGGCAATGGGTTGGCTAATCGTGCTGGCATGGAAGCCGCTGGCGGCCGCCGGATCCCCGGCGATGATTGCCTGGCTATTCGCCGGGGGAGCTTCGTACACGGTTGGAACCATTTTCTATGCCCTGGGACGGCGCTGGGGATGGTTGCACATCGGATGGCACCTCTTCGTCATCGGAGGCACGGTATGTCATTTCTTCTCGGCTCTCCGCGCCCTTCCCGTCGCTTGATTTCCATGCCACGCGTCTTTGTAATAGATTATTATTTTAGTATACTAAGAAAATGAAAATCCCAATTTTGCTGGCGCTGTTGCCGATGGCGGCAGCCAACGTCGCTGCCCAGGGCTATACGATTTCCAACCTCGGGAACTCCCCTTCTGAGGATCCGGCCTGGATGTGGGAATCCTTCGCGGATACGGTCATGGGCGGCAAGTCCGAACTGACGCCTCCGGCCGTCGTGGACGCGGACGGTTCAAAGGCCATGCTGCTCGCTGGCCGGGTCGTCACCAAGGGCGGCGGATTCATACAGGTCAGGCTCAGGTACGGCAAGGACCGCTTCGATGCTTCCGCCTGGTCGGGAGTCGAGGTCGAGGTCGATGCCCGCTCCGAAACCTCCTGGCACATATTTCTGAGGACCAGGGATACACTCTTTCCCTGGAGCTACTATGGCGCTCCGTTCAAGCCTTCCTCGAGCCGGTCCACGATTCGCATTCCATGGAGTGCTTTCGAGGCAGCCAGCACCCTGAGGAAAAACGTGCGAACCGACTCCATCTCGAGCGTCGCCCTCGTAGCAGCTTTCGAGGATTTCAATGCCTACCTCAGGATTTACCGGGTGGGGTTCTACAAATGACGGCATCCATTACAAGCAGCTTCGTATTGCTTTTCTTTTTCCTGGTAGTCGCATTCAGGTTGCTCGTCTTTCCATACATACGCGAATGGCCGGAGGACCAGCCCGAAACGCGGCGGCTTCGCAGGCTCGACAGTCCAGGGGAGTTTTTCAAGCTCGTCTCCGAACTGGCCGGGGCTTATCCCATGACGAAACGGGTTTCAAGGGAAAGCCGTCCAAACCGTCGGATGAAAGACATGCTCAGGCTCGTAGTCAGCGGCGCGGCCGAATGCGCGCTCCTGTCCTACATCCACAGGAGAACCGCGCTGCAACACGGCTTGCCGCAGGATCTGGTCCGTGATTTGCTCGCGGGGCGATTTGAAGGCGTCTCGTCCGCCGACTTGCCTGCCCTGCTCTTCGCCAGACGGCTCGTCGAGAACGGGGGAGCCGTATCGGGTGGAGACCTTGAGGCCGTATCCGAGGCGTACGGGCCTGCCATGGCGACGGAGATGGAGGCATTCCTGAAGCTCGTCTATTTCAGCAGCCTGTGCTCCAACATGGTCAACTACTATGAGCGCGGGCGGGTGCCCCGGGAGGAGCGCTCGAGGATATACCTTGCATATCTCCTCGCAAGACCGGTAAGCTGGTTCATGCTGCGCAAGGCAGTTTTCCTTGAAGAGTACTATACAAGAACGGAACCCGTGGAGGATCGCAATGGTACGACATGAAGACGACATCAAACCGGTGGACATGCAAGGCGACGGCGTCGTCGGCGTGACCAAGCAGATACTCATCGGCCCCAAGGATGGCTACGATGGCTTCATGCGGGTGTTCACGGTGCAGGCGGGCGGCAAGAGCCCCTACCATGCCCACGCCTGGTTCCACGCCAACTACATACTGGAGGGCCAAGGCAAGCTGGTCATCGAAGGCGTAGAGCAGGCAGTCAAGGCTGGCTCCGTCGCGTACATCGAAGGCGGCAAGATGCACAACTTCGTGAATCTGGGTTCCACGCCGCTCAGATTCATCTGCCTCGTTCCAAGGAGCGGAGACTCGTACTGATACTGCTTTGACAGGAATATTTTTCTCATCATGGGCATTAATTTTCTCGACAGGCTACAGTAGCCAGAGCTTCATGCCGCTGGCATGATCATTCCACACCAGTCTGCTTATATATAACTCACTATACAGCAAGCACTTGCTTATGATATACTTGGGTATCTCCATCTTGGCACGCTTCCTGCTATACAATTGATGTTCTATATGTCAACTTTCCCGTCAAGGAAATTCGATGAAACACAGCTACAAGGCATCGATCATGGCAACGCTGGCCCTGTTCATGGCGGCTGCCTCCGGCTTCGCCTCCGGGCCGGAGTACGGCGCGACCGCAGCTGCGGCCGGCGTCGACGCCGAAATCTCCAACATCGCGATGTACAAGGCTTTCCTGTCGCGCCTCGAACTGTCAAAGCCAGAGAACGCCTCGGCCAGAACCCTGTTCGAGCAGCTCATGCGCGCCAGCGAGAATCACCTGCGGGCTTTCAAGACCCAGCTGTCGAAGTACTAGAACAGCCGATACGGATAGAACCCGGGAGGAATCATGTCGAACGGAACGAAGACAATCAAATCGAAGAAGGCGACTCCGTGGATACGGCGGAGCGTCCAGATCTTCTTTTTCGCCCTCGTGGCGCTGATTGCGACCAACGAGGCGCTCGGAGAGCGGGGCATCACGTCGCTGTCATTCGTCAAGGGCGCGTCCCTCCACGCCATCTGCCCCTTTGGCGGAGTGGTATCATTCTGGCAGCTCGCCACGGCCGGCACCCTCGTCAAGAAGGTGCACGAATCGTCGGTAGCGCTGGCGGTCATCGCGCTCTTTCTGTCGGTGCTCTTCGGGCCAGTAGTCTGCGGGTGGATATGCCCGCTCGGCAGCGCCCAGGAATGGATCGGCTCGATCGGCAGGAGGCTCTTCAAGAAGAAGTACAACACCTTCGTTCCGGGCCGGCTCGACAAGGTCCTCCGCTACCTCAGGTACGTCGTGCTGGTCTGGGTCTCGTACATGACCATCGTCACCGGCAAGCTGTTCTTCCAGGAATATGACCCGTACTTCGCCCTGTTCAACTTCTGGACCGGCGAGCTGGCAATAGCCGGTGCCCTGATCCTCGTCGCGACACTCGCGGGCTCGCTGTTCGTCGAGCGGCCGTTCTGCAAGTACGCCTGCCCCTACGGCGCATTCCAGGGAATCTTCAACCTGTTCCGCGTGTTCGGAGTCAAGCGCAACGCTCCGACCTGCATATCGTGCAAGGCATGCGACAAGGCCTGCCCGATGAACATCGAGGTCTCGACGAGCGGCACCGTCCGCGACCACCAGTGCATCACCTGCCTCAAGTGCACAAGCGAGGACTCGTGCCCGGTCGAGGCGACCGTCGTCGTCGCCGCAGGGTCATTCGTCGAAAAGGCCGTTCCCGCAGAAAAGGAGGCGGTATGATCCGCATCAAGACCATGCCGATGGCGATCATAGCCGTCGCAGCAATGCTCGGGGGAGTGGCGATAGCCAAGTCGGTCGGCTACTACGAGACCACGTCGAGCAAGAATCCGGTCAAGTTCAAGACGGGCGAGGTCGCCGGACTCCCCAACCCGGCTGACATCCGCGGTTCGTATACCTGGATGGACATCGAGAAGGCCTTCGGAGTGCCCGGAGTCGAAGCCGCCGTGGCGTTCTCGTCTCCCGGCAACGCCCTCGACCCGGCCGACCGCGTCAGCACCCTCGAGAAGATCTACGCCGGCATCCTGCCCGCCGGGCTGGAGATCGGCACCGGCGCCGTACGGCTCTACGTCGCGCTGTACACCGGGCTGCCGTTCAAGGCCGAGGAAGGTTCCGTCTTGCCCCCCGGAGCGCTGGCCATACTCGCGGCCCGGCCAGGCATCGACGCCGCTTCGCTGAAGCGCTACGAGATCCCCGTCTCGGCTCCGGCCGGCTCGACCCCGGTCGTTGCCGCGCCGGCCACGGGCACCGGGTCCGGCACGTCGAGTTCCGGGAGGGTTGTCGTCGGCAAGACCACCTTCGGCGACCTTTACGGCTGGGGACTGACCGAGACCCAGGTCGAGGCGACAACGGGGTTCAAGCCCGGCCCGCGGACCCAGAGCGTCAGGGACGCCGCGACCGCCGCCGGAATCGAGTTCTCGACGTTCAAGACGGCCCTCCAGGCGCTCGTCGACAAGGCCGCGCCATAGCCGCCTGAGCCACAGGCAGTCTGCCATCACGGGCTCCCCGACAGGGAGCCCCTTTTCGTTCCTGGGTTCATGGTCCGGTTTTCGTTGCCTTTCATGACTATTTTACTTAGATTTACCATATGAAACAGAAAGAACCGGTCGATGAACTGCGTGCCCTCATCGACACAGCAAGGATTGGCATGTTGTCAACCGTCGGCAATGACGGCTTCCCCCACCTGCGATGGATGACCGTCGCGACGCTCCAGGGGCAGAAGGATTTCATTTACTGCGTGTCGGGGATAGGGTCGACTAAAGTAGCGGACATCGAGGGAAGCGACAAGGTCGCCTGGTCGTTCCAGAGCGTGACACTGGACCGCATAGTCAAGGTCGCCGGGCGGGCCCGCGTGATCACGATTCCTGAACTGAAGGCTCAGGTCCTCGAAGCCCTCGGCAGGAACCTCGATCTTTTCTGGCGAATAAACCCCGATCCCGGGCGCCTCGTCGTCATCGAGACTGCCATCGAGCGCCTGTCACTTTACCGTCCAGCAGAAGGCGCAGTCACCGACGTGGAGGCCGCGCGATGAGCGAGTGGAACATAGAACTCGGATGGAAACTGCGTAACGACATGGTGCGGATACGGCGCTTCGAGGAAAAAGCCGGCCAGATGTACGGCCTGCGGAAGATAGGCGGCTTCTGCCACCTGTACAACGGCCAGGAAGCCGTGGCAGTCGGTTTCAGCTCGACGGTTGACCACGAACGCGATTACGTGCTGACCGGCTATCGCGACCACGGCCATGCGCTGGCCGCGGGCATGGAACCCGACGCCATCATGGCCGAACTCTTCGGCAAGGTGACCGGCGTTTCCCGCGGCAAGGGCGGTTCGATGCACCTATTCGACCCGGCGAGAGGCTTTCTCGGCGGCAACGGAATCGTCGGAGCGCAGATACCGGTCGCGGTCGGCGTTGCCTTCGCGCAGAAGCACAGGAAATCGGGGGGAGCGACTGTCGTGTTCTTCGGCGACGGCGCAATCCACCAGGGCGCTTTTCATGAGGCGCTCAACCTGGCCAAGATATGGAGCCTGCCTGTCGTGCTGGTATGCGAGAACAACCAGTGGGGCATGGGAACCAACTGGAAACGTGTGTCAGCCGTCGATGACTTTTCGCTTATGGCTTCGGCGTACGGCGTGCGCGGCGAACAGGTGGACGGGATGGACGTGCTGGCGGTCAAGGACGCGGCTACACGCGCGCTAGACGATGCCCGCGCGGGACGCCCCGTACTGATCGAAGCCCGGACGTACCGCTACAAGGGCCACTCGATGAGCGACCCCCAGAAATACCGCACCCGCGACGAGGTGGACGAATACAGGAAACAGGATCCCATCTACCTCCTCGAAGAGAAGATGAAAGCCGCAGGCGCGTGGGACGAGGAGCGGGCGCTGGCCCAGGACGATGCCGCGGACACGATGGCCGCTGACGCCGTGGCGTTCGCCGAGTCTTCCCCTGAACCTGCCCTGCATACCATGTACGAGGACATCTACTCGCAGGATCCGTTCTTCATGGGCCGACGTGATGGGATCCACGCCATGCCTTCGCGGAATCCAGCAACGGGGAGGGCCTGACCATGGCCATCATGAGCTACAGGGAAGCCCTGAACCGGGCGATGGACGAGGAGATGGAACACGACGCTTCGGTGGTCCTCATGGGGGAAGAGGTAGCCGAGTATGACGGGGCATACAAGGTGTCCCGCGGGCTGCTCGAAAAATTCGGAACCGAACGCGTGCTCGACACGCCTATCACCGAGCTGGGTTTCACCGGCCTCGGCGTCGGCGCGGCGATAGCGGGGATGCGCCCGATCGTCGAATGGATGACGCACAACTTCGCCCTCCTGGCGCTGGACCAGGTGGTCAACGAGGCTGCCAAGCTCAGGCACATGTCCGGCGGCAGGCTGTCGGTACCCATCGTTTTCCGCGGTCCCAACGGGCCAGCCGAATACCTTTCGAGCCAGCACTCCCAGGCGCTGGCCAGTTACTGGGTCCACGTACCGGGCCTCAAGGTCGTCGCCCCGTCCAATCCCGCCGATGCCTACGGCCTCCTCAAGTCAGCCATCCGTGATGACGACCCGGTAGTCGTGCTCGAGTCGGAGATGCTGTATTCGGACAAGGGCGAAGTGCCCGACGAAGAAACGCTCGTTCCGATTGGCAAGGCAGCGATAGCCAGGGCGGGAACCGACGTCACCATCGTCGCCTTCGGTCGCCCGGTCAAGTACGCGCTGGAAGCCGCCGCCCTCCTCGAAAAGCGTGGCGTAAGCGCGGAAGTCATAGACCTCCGCAGCCTGCGCCCCCTCGACGAGGGAACCATCATGGAGAGCGTCGCCAGGACGGGCCGGGCCGTCGTCGTCGACGAATCGTGGCCCGCCGCCTCGGTCGGCGCCTATGTCGCGCACCGTATTGCGGTGGAACGCTT
The DNA here is from genome assembly GCA_002839245.1 of Spirochaetae bacterium HGW-Spirochaetae-7. Classification (GTDB taxonomy): domain Bacteria; phylum Spirochaetota; class Spirochaetia; order Treponematales; family UBA12059; genus SZUA-370. Next base: position 7,479 of record PGXR01000053.1, read on the forward strand.
CGACTCGCTCGACGCGCCCGTAGAGTTCGTTTCGAGCGAAGACGTACCGATGCCTTACAACCACGCGCTCGAACTGGCGGTGCAGCCTTCGGCCGGCAAGATAGTGGCGGCCGCCCTTCGCGCGCTGTACCTGGAGGAATGAAAATGGCAGAGACAATAATGATGACGGCCCTTTCCCCGACGATGCAGGACGGCGTCATAGCCGGATGGCTCGTCTCGGAAGGACAGGCAGTCAAGCCCGGCGACGCGCTCTGCGAGATAGAGACAGACAAGGCGACGATGCCCTACGAGTCGCCGCGTGCCGGAACGATACTGAAGATCACCGCCCTGGCCGGCGCACGCGCGGCCGTCGGGGAAACCATAGCGGTGATAGGGAAACCAGGCGAAGACTGGCAGTCGGTCGTCCCGGCCATCCCGGCCATCACGGCCATCCCGGCCCTCACGGCCATCCCGGCGACGTCCTCGGCCTTGCCGGCCCTGGAGGCTGGCCCCGTTCCACTACCCGCTCCGGTCATCGCCGTACCTTCCGCTCCCGCGGCCGTACCCCCGCTGAACGAACCGGCTTTCCCGTCGCTCGGCCCATCGCTGCCCGCCTCGACTCCGCCGTCGTCGCCCCTGGCAAGGAAGCTGGCGCGGGAACGTGGCATTGACCTCCGTTCCCTCCGGGGTACGGGGCCGCACGGCCGAGTCATCCGGCGCGACGTGCCGTCGGCAGGCTCGGTCGTCCCATCGACGTTCGGCGGCGAATCGTCCACTGCGACGCACGCCGATCGCGGCGCGGTGGCAGCAAGGACGACCGGCGGGCGGCTGCGCGGCGATCGGGTACCGATTTCTAAAATGCGCTCCATCATCGCCGGTCGGCTCGGTACATCCTGGACGCAGGCGCCCCACTTCTTCGTCCGAGCCGCCGTGGACATGGAGAAGCTCCTGGACCTGCGCGCCTCGGTCAACGCCGGCCGCGACCGTCCGGTCGGGCTCAACGCCTTCGTCATGCGCCTGGTCGCCGCGGCGCTCGAGCGCCACCCCATCATCAACGCTTCCTGGGAAGGAGACGCGATACGCTACCGGCCGGCCGCGGACATCGGCCTCGCGGTGGCGCTCGAAGGAGGACTGGTAACGCCGGTGGTCCGCGCCTGCGAACGAAAGGGCGTCGAGGAGATCGACGCCGAGCTTGCCGACCTTGTGGCGAGGGCGCGTAAAGGCCTTCTATCCCCAGAGGAATATTCCGAGGCGAGCTTCACGATATCCAACCTCGGCTCTTCGGGCGTGGAGGAGTTCACCGCCATCATCAACCCGCCGGGCTCGGCGATACTGGCGCTCGGGGCCGTTTCGAAGGAGGCCGTCGTCCGCGGCGACGATATAGTCGCCCGCCGGATGATGCGCATCACCGTTTCGAGCGATCATCGCGTCATAGACGGAGCGGCCGCCGCTTCGTTCCTTTCGGACCTGAAGGCGCTGCTCGAGGAACCGGCCAGGGGACTCCTGTAGGGCCGGACGGCAGTCTCAGTACTCGAAGAGGTACGCCTTGCCGGCAGCCGCTGGCGTTTCTCCTAGCTCGATGAACCTCAGCTTCATCGCCGGGGGGATGGAGTCGACGACAGCCTGCGACCAGTATAGCACCCACGGGAGCTCAGGAGGATCCGGAAAGTATCCACAGCAGCTCGCACGGCTCGAGCCTCAGCGCCTCGTCGGGCAGGACGAGGCGTCCGCTCAGGATGTCCACGCCCTGTCTGCCCGCCAACAGCGCCGATGTGGCACATCGGTCCAGGCCGACGGACCCGTCGGAGAAATTGCCGACGACAGTCATGAGCTTTCCGGGAGCCTGCTTGTGGAAAGCCAGGATAGAGCGGTGGCCGACATCGACGACGGCCAGCCGCTGGGTACCGAAAGCAGCCGTCTTCCTCCGGAGCATCGACAACCTGCATAGCCCGGAATGGATTCGGCCGGGCACCGAAGCCGCGTCAAGGCGGCGCTTGAACAGCTCTTCGCTCCAGTTCGGGCGGTGCACCCAGCGGCTGTCGGCCGCCTGCGCCGGGTCATCCTCGTACTCGTAACGGTTGAGCGCTCCGAGCTCGTCGCCCAGGTAGAGAAGAGGGATCCCTCCGACCGAAAACGCCATGCCGTAGAGCAACAGCACCCTGCGGACGGCAGTGTCCAGGTCCTCGCCCAGGCCCCCGAGCGCGGCACGCTCAACCCCCGCCAGAGACGCAGTGGTGCCGCATATTCGTCGGTCGCCGGTGGCGGGATTATGCTGGAAGCTTGCCCCCCTGCTGAAGCTTCCCGGAAAGCTTCCCAGGTAGAAGTCGTTGAGGAAGGCACGGTGATCGTCGCCCTTGATGCCGAGCCGGGCGGCGTCCTCGTCGGCGAACGTCCAGCCGATGTCGTCATGGCATCTCACGTAATTGACCCAGGCGCAACCAGCGGGCAGCCGGTGCCTCTTGCCCAGGGACAGCGACAACAGGCGCGCATCCTTCGTGGCGGCGGCTTCCCACAGCTCCGCCATCAGCAAGGGATTGTACGAAAGCTGGCATTCGCGGAGGTCGATGTACCTGGCGATATCGTCCGGATGCACGATAGCCTCAGACAGGAACAGCAGCGAGGGGCAGGCGAGGCGGGCGACCGCCTGGAAAGCCATGATGAGGGTGTGGGCCTGCGGCAGGTTCTCGCACGAAGTGCCTGCCTGCTTCCAGATGAAAGCGACCGCGTCGAGCCTGAGTACCGAGATGCCGCGGTTAGCGAGGCTGAGCATCTCCGAGGCCATCGCCCTGAAAACGGCGGGGTTCGAGTAGTTCAGGTCCCACTGGAATGAATGGAAAGTCGTCCAGACCCACTTGTTCATTTCCCCGCAGAAGGTAAACGAGCCGGAACGTACTTCCGGGAAGATGTCGCGGAGGTTGGCCTGAAAGGCGGCGGTGTCCGCTCGGTCCGCGAAGAGCCTGTAGTAATCCTGGTAGTCAATGTCGCCCGACCGGGCCTTCATCGCCCATTCGTGCTCATCGGACGTATGGTTGAAAACGAAATCTGCGACAAGGACGATTCCCTCTTCGGTCAGAGCCGACGCGATAGCTTCCAGGTCGGTCATCGAGCCAAGTGCCGGATTCGTTTCCCGGTAGCTAGAGACGGCGTAGCCGCCGTCATTCTCCCTCTCGGGTGAAAGGAAGAACGGCATCAGGTGCAGCCAGGTGACGCCGAGTTCCCTGAGCGCCGGTACGCGCTCGAGGACGCCATGGAAGTTACCTGCCCAGCGGTCGACGTAGGCCACGGCGCCAACCTGCCCGTTCGACTCGAACCATCCGGACTCGGGCGGAAGGAGATCGTCGCGGCGCCGGAGCGCCGCGTTCCGCCGCTCGTACATGATGAATGTTTCTTCTACAAGACGTACGAACTGCAACGCGAAATCCGGCCGGCCTCCGTACAGTTCCCAAAAAAGCTCGGCGAAGCGCTGGAAGTCGCCGTCCAGCCTGGCGGCGAATACAGGCCAGTCAGGCCGTGCGGTCAGCCCGCGCCCGGTGAATACTTCGTCGCACTGCCGCCTGAAACCGCTCCATGATCGTTCCATTGCCCGACTCCCCGGCTCGTCCGTGCCTTCGCCTCATCCAGCGGTTCTGTCGCGTACCGAATCGCGGATCATCAGTCGTACCGGCAACCGTACGTCGTGCTCGGGTACTTGTTCACCCTTCACGAGCTTCATGAGCATCGCTATGGCGGCCTGCCCCTTGCCGTATACGTCCTGGTGCACCGTCGTCAGGCCCGGCCGAACCATGCGCGAGAAAACATTGTCATCGAATCCTGTAATTGAAATATCGCCAGGTATCCGGATTCCGCGGTCTTGCAGGAACAGCATGGCCTCCGCGGCGTAATAATCCGCGGAGAACACCAGGGTACCGAAAGCCGACGGGTTGTCTGCTATCGTCCCGTAGAATCGAATGCGCTCGACCGAGTCCTTGGAGACGGGCAGGTAGCTGCGCTCCTCCAATGTAATGCCCTGTTCGGCAAACGCGCGGCGGCAACCGTCGAAGCGGGCACGGTCCGCGCCCGTGGCGACCGTATCGTTGGCGAGGAACAGCATGGACCGGTGCCCTTTCGCGAGAAGGTATCGCGCGATCTCGTACCCTCCCCGCTCGTCGTCAAGCCCGATATTGTGATAAGCGATTCCGTCATCGTCGAAGTAGCTGTCCACGAACACTACCGGGCGGTTGATGCACTTCCGTATGATATGGTTCGTGGCTTCCGGCACCCATACCAGAATGAGTCCGTCGAGCTTCCATGTCCCGGCGAGCCTGACCACCTCGGCCTCGTCGCTGGTCGTATGGATCATCATGAAGTAGCCGTACTTCCGTATCTCGGACTCCATGGCGCCCATGATGGTCGACGAGAACGGATCTTCGAGCACCGTCTCGTCACGCCGCGGCTCCATGAACATGATGACGCCGATGATCCTGGAATTGTTGCGGGCCAGCATGATGGCGCCCATGTTCGGCGTGTAGTTTTCCGACCGCAATATCTCCTGCACATGCAGGAGGGTGGAAGGAGACACCTTTTCGGTGTTGCCGTGCAGTACGTTCGAGACGGTTGTCGGGCTGACGCCGGCCTTGTGGGCGATCTGCTTTATCGTTGCCATGTACTACGGCGCCCGGCCGGTCGCTGCCGTCAGCATGTCGGACCGTGCGACGGCATCCGCCGCCATGCTATCGCAGATAGCCGAGCCACTTCTTCTGCTGGTCTATCATCCTGTCGACCATCGCCTCGACGTTGCGCGCCTGGCTGACCACGGGATTGGCGAGGACGGCCTGGATGACGAACGACTTCTTCTTGTGGATGACGGCTTCGGCGGTCAGGTCGTACACGCCCGCATAGTTCCTGAGCAACGCGAGATAGCCTTTGGGCATGTCGGGCAACGATACTCCCAGCACGCCTTTGGCGCTCACTTCGGCGGGCACCTCGACTGCGAGCCAGGAAGGCAGGTCCGGAATAAGGCCGTCGTTGAGGATATTGACGGCGGATTCCTCATGGCCGCTGTCGCCGATGATGCCTTCGATGATGGGCACCACGCGCTCGGAGGTCTCGAGCTTGATTTCATGCTCGACGTCTGACGTCAGCAGCGCCTTGTACCAGTCGTAGAAATCCATGATGCCGCGATGATCCACGATATCCCATGCCCAGCTCAGGTATTCGCCGAAATGGCTGTCGGTGGTGATGGGCAGCAGGTTGTAGTTTTCGAGCATGAACTTGACCAGAGCGCGGTCCGCCCATTCGAAGCGGCTGGGCTTGCCTGCAGATTCCTTCTCGAATTTCTCGGAGTGGCTGATTTGACCGGTCCGGAGGAACTCCTCGTACAGGTCGCTGTAGCCGGGTTCATGCAGGAAGAAATCGTGCGCCTTCCTGAGCACGTCGGGATACAGGTCCGCCCCGGTTCGCGTATCCTTTAGTTCGAGCATGCAACTGAAGTGGTTTAGGCCAGCTGCCGTAAAGTGCAGGTACTTCTTCTCGATGCCGAGCATGCGTGGAAGCCATCTCGTCAGCCATCCGATTTCGTGGCACAGGCCTATGAACCTGGCCTGCGGGAACGCTCTCTTGACCGCGGTAACGATGGCTGTCATGGGGTTGGAATAATTGAAAATATAGGCATCCGGGCACACTTCCATGGCGTCACGAACTATGTCGAGTATGACCGGCACGATCCGCAGCGCATGGAAAATACCGCCGGGGCCGCCGTTCTCGCCGTACACTTGATGTATGCCGTACTGCATCGGGACTTTCCAGTCCTCGTCCCAGAGCTTGAAGCGGTTGCCTACCTCTATCGACGAGATGATGAAGTTGGCGTTCCTGAACGCCGCCTTCCTGTCGGTGGTGGCGGATATGGAAAAATCAAGCGAATGCTTGGCCATGAACGCCAAGGCGTGCTGGTGCACGACATCCAGCGACTGTGGATTGATATCGAGCAGTACAATCTCGCTTCCGGAGAGTGCCGCGCTGCAGAAAATGTCGCCGAGCGTACCGTGCCCGAACTGGGCGCTGCCGGCTCCTACAAGAACGATCTTCACGGTATTCTTCTCCTTGATGCCCTATTTAATCGAACCTTCCACCATGCCCTTGATGATGTACCGCTGGGCGAACAGGTACAGGATTATTACCGGGATGATGGCTATCAGGGTCGAAGTCAGTATCAGATCCCACTGCTTGAGGTAGGCACCGGCGAATGCGGTGACCGCTATGGGGATGGTCTGTACCGCGCCGTTCGAGCCAAGGACCAGCAACGGCAACAGGTAGTCGTTCCAGATCCAGATGC
>PGXR01000054.1:0-13724 GCA_002839245.1 Spirochaetae bacterium HGW-Spirochaetae-7
TAGAACTCTTCAAGAGTTTCGCTCATGCCTCAAGCCTAGCATATTTATTACGTTTCCCACCATAAACCCGGAAGCGCCCTACTTTCAAGGGAACCGAACCGCCACCCGAACCGGAGAGCCGGGCAGTAACACCCAGGGATATGGAGAGGGCATCAAAAGTGCCTAAAAAAGAGGTATACTCGGCTCCCAGGGAGAAGGATACGTCGTTGAAAACCTGGAACCCCAGGCCTCCGCCCCCGGCAAGGCTGAAATGCATGTCCTGGGCACTGGCGACCCCCGAGAGAACTCCATAGTACCCGCCGGCGCATCCATATCCGAACAGGGACAATCTTTCCCCGAAGGTCATGGTCGTCTGGAGTCCACAGGAACCCTGGAACAGGGTCAATTCAGCTCTTTCAGACATATCCAGGGGAATATAACTGTAGGAGAGATCAAGTCGGGGGGAAATCCACCTGATTTCAGACAGTCCCACTAGTCCCGATAACCGGCCTCCATAACCCGGAGAGAAATACTCCGCCTTGGTTCCCGTGGGAATCAATACCTGTGGGGTCACAACCATGCCCAGCGATGGTTCCGCCGGCAAGTACATGGAAAATGCATATAAACAAACACAGACTATAAGAAATTTTTTTGACATGCACTCATCTCCTTCGAAAGATATTCTTGATATCCTCAAAGAGGGGGACTGAATGATGTTAAACCTGGGTGCAGATTCTCCCTAAAATACATAACAATCCACATGTCTCGACTTTGAAGTATATTTTTTTATCCAATACCCGCCGCCATCACATCCTCATGGTACAAGATTATTTTAGGGCTCCCCCGTAAAATCTGTATATAGGACTAAATTCCCATTTTGTTTTTTCTTTTCTTATGATCTGCTGGGGTATAGAATGGACTGTCGAAATTTTAATAATAATCAGATTATTAAAAGCAACCATTATATCAAATAATCCTCAATTATCGAAAGGTCGGTATATGCCATGAGTCATTTTGCCATGATTCTCTATACCTTCTGCAGCGTCGCCGATGGGATGACAATTGTCCTTTCCTGGTTTTTATATGCACGATTCCATCACAAGGCATTTAAATATCTCGCTCTTCTGATGACAGGCGCCCTTCTCTCCATGATCGTGGAGGCTGTAAAATCCTATGATACAATCACCCTGGCAGATTTTGAGACAGTTAAGCGATTGGCATATCTGATACTGGAGCCCGCTGGTGAAATCCTGCAGTTTTTACTCCTGCCCATGGTCGCCTTTGCCGCAGTCGGCAGGACTTTTCCCAAAAAGCTGAACATCATAAGTAAAATCTGGGCTACGGTCATGGTCGCCACGTTTCCCCTGGAGGCCATGACCGGTAGCCCGGCCATCAATATGGCCAGAGAACTGGCCGGGCATTTCGTTTTTCATATTTCCGCTTACGTGGTAATTTTTATTTATTTCAGGACCGTGAAGAATGATTTATTGATGAAAGCATTGAAAAATTACCTCTTCCTGGGAATGATGATCATTCCTTCGGCGATCATCTTTCAAACCGGGGTTGCCGCGGGGATTTTCAGGATCAACCACCCGGAGCTTCCTTTTGCCTATATTGTCTATTGTCTTCTGTTCAATGGCGTTACCCTGACAAATGCCTTCCGGTACCTGTTTGTGCCCCAAAAAGATATGGAAACGGGTATACCGGATTCATTTATACAGTCAAATCATATCACCACCCGGGAGAAGGAAATTCTTGAATTGGTATTGGATGGCCTGAACAATAGACAGATAGGAGAAAAGCTGTTCATTTCTGCGAAAACCGTGAAAAATCACATTTACAGCGTTTATCAGAAAATCGGTATACAGAACCGGATGCAGCTTGTAAATAAAATAAACGACTCACATTCTCCTTAAAATCACTGAATTTTGTCAGGGGGATGAAACCTCGTTCTTCATCTTCAGATAGAATTGCTGCACCAAGGAATTTGCTCTCTTTTATGTTTGTCCTCGTTGCACGGTCGTCCCTCGGAACAATTCAGTTAACCGTGTAAACGTGAACGCTGCAGCCTGTGAGGAGCGCGCCGTCTCGTCGTCCATGACGCACCCGTCCGGTGAAGCGGACGGGCTTGCGCTTCCGCGCGCGTCCCTGCGCGCCCAGGACGGCGACGTTGTAAACTCTACACGTTGAACTTGAAGAACATCACATCGCCGTCCTGGACCACGTACTCCTTGCCTTCGATGCGGATCTTGCCGGCGGCCTTGAGGGCGGCTTCGGTTTCCATGGCATCGATGTCGGCGTACGAGTAGACGTCGGCCTTGATGAAGCCCTTCTCGAAGTCCGTGTGTATGACGCCGGCTGCCTGGGGAGCCTTGTCCCCGGCATGGATGGTCCAGGCGCGGCATTCGTCCTTGCCGGAGGTGAAGAAGGTGCGAAGGCCCAGCAGGCGATACGCGGCGTGTATCAGCGCAGACAGGCCCGATTCCTTGAGCCCGAGCTCGGACAGGAACTCCATCTTGTCGGCCTCGTTCTCCATCTCGGCGAGTTCAGCCTCGAACTTGCCGCATATGACGACGGCCTCGGAGCCTTCGGAGGCCGCTCGGGCCTGCACGGCGGCCACGTGGGCGTTGCCGTTGCGCACGCCATCCTCGTCGGTGTTGCAGACGTAGACTTGCTGCTTCATCGTCAGGAGGAACCAGGCCCGGGCCTCGGCAAGCTCCTCGTCGCTCAGGGCGACGGAACGGGCTGGCTTTCCTTCCTGCAACGCAGGCCTGACCTTGTTGATAGCGTTCACCTCGTGCTCGGCCAGCTTCTTCTGGTCCCCGCCGAGCTGGCGCATGTTCTTGACGGCCTTTTCGAGGCGCTTGTCCACGGTCTCCAGGTCGGCCAGCGCCAGCTCGGTGGCTATCACGTCGATGTCGTTGATGGGGTCGACGCGGTTGGCCACGTGGATGATGTCCGGGTCGTCGAAGCAGCGGACCACCTGCGCGATGATGCCGGTCTCCCGGATGTGCGCCAGGAACTTGTTCCCGAGGCCTTCGCCCTTGGACGCTCCGGCGACGAGTCCGGCTATGTCGACGAACTCGACCACGGCCGGTATGCGCCGCTCCGGCTGGAACAGCTCGACGAGACGCTCGAGGCGTGGATCGGGCACCGGTACTATCCCCGTGTTCGGCTCGATCGTGCAGAAGGGGTAATTGGCCGCCTCGGCCTTGGCGCTGGACAGCGCGGAGAATATTGTCGACTTGCCGACGTTGGGCAGTCCTACTATGCCGCAGTTCAGGGCCATGCTTTTCCTCGGGATGATCGGGATGGTAGACTTCAGAATATCCGCAAAGGACCAGGGGATGCAAGACAAGCCGTTATCGTAGCTGATCGGTACAGGTCCTATCTATATTTCATTATATGAAATTGCGTTTCAATATATTGTATTTACTGGAACTTGATAATAGTGTAGTATTTCTGTTGCACGAACATCCACAGGCCAGAACCAAGGAGATTTCAGCTATGCCGGATTTCAGCGCCCTTTTCTCGAAGAACGCCACCAACATGAAGGCGAGCACCATCCGCGAGCTCCTCAAGTTGACCCAGAAACCGGATATAATATCCTTCGCGGGCGGGCTTCCCGCGCCCGATGTCTTTCCCGTCGAGGATCTCCGGACCGCCGCCAACATCGTCTTCGATACGCAGGCCACGAAGGCGCTGCAGTACGGCACCACCGAAGGCGACGACGGCCTGAGGGAGGAACTCGTCAAGTTCGAGATGAAGCAGGGCGTTACGCTGAAGAAAGAGAACCTCCTCGTCGTCTCGGCCAGCCAGCAGGCACTCGACATCGTCGCCAAGCTGTTCCTCGATCCCGGTGACTACGTGATAGCCGGCAGGCCAACCTATCTCGGCGCCCTCCAGGCCATCCAGTCGTACTCGGCCAGGGTGCTCGGCATCCCGTTCACCGACGCGCAGGACGGCTTCGACATGGACGCCCTCGAACGGAAGTACGCCGAGGCTCTGGCGGCCGGCAAGAAGGTCAAGTACATCTACGTCATACCCGACTTCCAGAACCCCGCCGGCTTCTGCTGGAGCCTGGCAAAGCGGAAGGCATTGCTCGATTTCGCCTACAAGACAGGCTTGCCCATCGTAGAGGACTCTCCGTACCGCGAGATACGCTTCATAGGCGAATCGATCCCGTCCATCTACGAGATAGACCAGAGGGGCGCCGCAAGGGCCAACGTGATCAACCTGAAGACATTCTCCAAGATCCTCGCACCCGGCACCCGCATGGGCTGGATCATGGGCGATGCCGCCCTGGTCGCCAAGTGCGTCGTGGCGAAGCAGGCGATGGACCTCTGCACCAACGTATTTACGCAGATGTGGCTGGCCGAGTACATGCGCACGGGCAAACTTGACAGCGTCATCGAGTCGACCCGGGCCAAGTACCGCCTCAAGCGGAACCTGATGGTGGAATCGCTCGGGAAGTACATGCCGAAGAGGGCGGACATCCGCTGGACCGAGCCCGAGGGCGGGCTTTTCCTATGGATCACGCTTCCGGCTTTCATCGATACCGACAAGCTGCTCCTGGCGGCGATAGAAAAGAAGGTTGCCTTCGTGGCGGGGTCAGGGTTCTATATCGACGAGCCCGAGCACAACGCCATGCGCATGAATTTCTCGTACTCCAGCCATGACCAGATCGAGGAAGGCGTCCGCCGCCTGGCGCTGGTCGTCGAGGAAGCCATAGCCGCCCACGATAAGGCCTGATCGGCGGATAGCGGCAGCGGCACGGAGCAAGGCAAGCCGGGGCGATACGGGAAGAATACCAGTCGTTTCCCCGTCGTTCCGGCTTGGACATTTCCCCCGCGGCTCCCTTCTCCAGGGCAGCCGCTTCCCTGCCAGCCCCCGGCATGCAAGCCGGCCCCCAGCGAACTCTCATTTTTATCATGAAAAAATGCTTGATCCTCCGCACCTTCCATTCGTATTTTACTAACCATGCAGCGGACTGCCGACCACGGCCGGAGCGTGTCGGCTGTAAATTCCGGCGCCGATTACCGGCCTCGCGGCGGATTCGGTCGCGCGTGCAATTTCACAAGGAGATCCCATGGGTATCGTAGAACTCCAGAACGTCCGCAAAGTCTATCCTCTTGGCAAGCTGCAGGTGGAGGCCGTCAAGGGCGTGTCATTCTGCATTGAAAAAGGCGATTTCATCTCGATCGCAGGCCCGTCCGGCTCGGGCAAAACGACCATCCTCAACATGATAGGCCTCGTCGACCAGCCGACCAGCGGCGAGGTATTGCTTGACGGCAAGCCGACTTCCAGCCTCAAGGACGCGGAGCTGACCCGCCTCCGGCACGAGACGCTGGGCTTCATATTCCAGTCGTTCAACCTGATACCCGTGCTCAACGTATGGGAGAACATCGAGTTCCCGCTGTTGCTCGGCAAGACCCGCGTCGGCAAGGACGAGAAGAAGGAATGGATAGACCACCTTATCGAGGAAGTGGGACTGTCGGACTGGCGCAAGCACAAGCCGAACGAGCTGTCCGGCGGCCAGCGCCAGCGCGTCGCCATCGCCAGGGCCCTGGTGACGAGACCGCAGATCGTCCTCGCCGACGAGCCGACCGCCAACCTGGACAGCGCGACAGGTGAGCAGATCCTCGAACTGATGAAGAAAATCAACCGGGAACTCGAAACCACCTTCATATTCAGCACGCACGACGCGCGCATAGTCGATACCGCCGACCATATCATCAGGCTGCGCGACGGCCTCGTTACCGAGAACCGCCGCCGTGACGAGGATGCCACCGCCGCTTGCGCCAGCGCGGATGCAAGCTCCGGCGCAGCCGGAGCGTGACCATGCCCGTAACGCTGCGCATGGCGTTCCGCAACCTGGTCGAGCACAAAGCCAAGAGCCTCATCATAGGCACTCTCCTGGCTCTGGGCATGCTCATCATGGTGCTGGGAACGTCGTTCCTCGACGCCTCGAAGCGAGGCATCCAGAAATCGTTTACCGAGAATTACACCGGTGACATCATCATCACCGGCATTGCCGACGGACCGGTATCGCTGTTCGGCGTGCAGTCCCCGGGCGGCCTGGAAGAGACGCCGACCATCCCCGACTACGAGAAGGTCCTGGCGCACGCCTCGTCGCTCCCCGGAGTGAAGGCGGCCGCAGGCATGGCCTCCGGATTCGCGCTGGCAACGGCAGAGAGCGGCATGGAGGCACAGGACCTCGCCATGGCCGCTCACAGCAATGACGAAGCCGGGCAGGACGACGACATGATGTCGGCGGTGATGATGCTCTTCGGCGTCGATGCCAACAACTACTGGAAGCTGTTCAGCACGATAGAGATCGTCGACGGTACCTTCATCAAGCCGGGAGAGCCTGGACTGATGATTGCCGAGGACAGGCTCGTGAAGCTGTCCAAATACCTAAAGAAAGACATTGCCGTAGGCGACGAGATACTGGTCCAGGGCATCGGCGCGACCGGCATCAGGCTCAGGTCGGTGAAGCTGGTCGGCACGTTCAAGCGCGTATCTGAAGGCGCCGGACCGGAACAGCTGACCTACATCGACATAGACACGCTTCGGGTGCTGGCCGGCATGACGGTCGGTTCGTCGGAGAACATAGAGCTCGGCGCCAAGGAAACGGGCATGCTCGCGGTCGACGACCTGGATTCGCTGTTCGGCGAGGACGCCTTCGCGTCTATCGACAGCTCGGGCCCTTCGGCGGCCAGCGCGCCGCTGACCGAGGCGGGAATAGCGGGCCTGCTCGGCGACACGAGTGCCCGCGAACGCCTCAACGCAGCAGATTCCGGCGCATGGCACTCGATACTGCTTCGCCTCGACGATCCAGGCCAGGCCAAGGCCATGGTCATCGGCCTCAATTCCTGGTTCGCCGCCGAAGGGATAGCCGCCTCAGCGGGTGACTGGCAGAAGGCAGCGGGCCCGTACGCACAGTCTGTCGACGTCCTCCGCATCGTTTTCACGGTGGCCATCATGATCCTCGCGGTCGTCGCCATCATCATCATCATGAACACCATGGTCGTATCGGTGATAGAACGCACCGGTGAGATAGGCATGATGCGCGCGCTCGGTGCCGGCAAGGGATTCGTCCGCAAGCTCTTCGTGGCCGAGACGGTCACCCTCTCGGTCGTATTCGGCTTCGTCGGCATCGCCCTGTCCTATGCCGCATCGGCGGTCATCAACGTCATCGGCGTCAAAGCCTCGAACCAGTTCCTCGAGATACTGTTCGGAGGCAAGATACTGCGGACCATCGTCGATCCCCTGGCCCTGGCATGGTCGCTTGCCGTCGTCATCGCCGTGGGCCTCCTTGCCCACTTCTACCCCGTGAGCGTGGCGCTCCGCATACAGCCCGTCCGGGCGATGCAGGCTTGAGGAATAACACGTGAAAACACTAGCGAACATAGCGCTGAGGAACCTGAGCAGGCAGAAGAGGCGCAGCATCCTGCTGGGAAGCGCCATAGCGTTTGGCGTGATGATAGTCACGCTGATCAACGGCTTCGCCGGCGCTTTCTCGGAGAACGTATCCGAGAATTTCTCCAACCTGATGGCTGGCCACATTTTCCTGAGCGGCTCCGAGAAGGAGGCCGGCGGCAAGGAACTGTCGGTGATACGCGACGACAGCGCACTCACCGCCGCGGTCAAGGCATCGGGAGCGCCGGTCAAGTACATCACCAGACGGTCAGCCTTCACGGGCACCCTCATCTTCGAGGGCAAGAAGATCCGGACCAACGTCGACGGCGCCGACCTCGAGCAGGAGACCTTCCTCCGGGAACGGCTCCTGCTCAAGAAAGGCTCCTGGGACGCCATGACCGAGGCCGGAGCGCTTATACTGTCAGAGAAGATAGCTGCAAAGCTCAACGTGGAGGTAGGCGACAGGATACTGGTGCAGATGCAGACGGTGACCGGCCAGAACAATGTCGGTGAATTCACGCTCGCCGGCATCAGCTACGACGCGGGCATCTTCGGGCAGATGATGTCGTACGCCAACCTCGCCTACGTCAACGAACTCCTCGGGCTCAAGCCCGGAGAGTACCAGACCATGGGCCTCATGCTCGACGGCCTCAAGCACACCGAGAAGTCTGCGAGCGACATCTACGCCGGGCTGTCGGAATCGGTGCAGCTCTTCACCCGCGGAGAAAAGGACGAGAACGGAGCCCAGACCCCGTTCCAGGCTCTCCTCAAGCAGCAGAAGAAGGAAAGTTGGGAGGGAGTGCGCTACCGGCTCTTCACCATCAACGAAGTGCTGTCGCAGGTGCAGCAGATAGTCGCGGCTCTCGATACGACGGCTGCCGTCATCCTCGTCGTGCTCTTCGTGATCATCATGGTGGGCATCACCAATACCTTCCGCATGGTGATGTTCGAGCGGATAGGCGAGATAGGCACCATGAGGGCGCTCGGGGTCCAGCGCGGCGGCGTCCGGTCGATGTTCCTCCTCGAGGCGGTCTTCCTCGCGCTTGGCGGGGCCGTCGTGGGCATCCTGCTTGCCCTGGTCGCGATGAGCATCATCTCGCTCATAAACTTCGGGATGAACAGCCCGGCTTTCATCCTCATGAAAAACGGCCACCTTTCATTCTACCTTCCGCCGCTCAAGGCGATCGGCAACATTCTAGTGATAGCCGCCCTTACCCTCGTGGCAGTGGCGAGCCCCGCAGGCAAGGCCGCCAAGCTGACCCCTGCCGAGGCCTTGCGTACTTCCAAATGAGCCATCTTCACAGGAGAACATTTCAATGAAACATATACTTCGCGTTGCGGTCCTGGGGATCGCCCTGGCTTCCATCGCCGCCACGGGCGCCTTCGCCCAGGACGTGCCAAGGATCATAGCCGAGCTCGACAGGCTCGGAGATTTTTCCGGCAGCGACTTCGCCGCCATTTATACGATAGTATCGCAGAAACCGGGCGAGAAGGATTCGGTCAGCCAGGTGCGGATGTTCCGCCGCGACGACAAGAAGCAGTTCACGCTCCTGGTCATCCTTCCCGAGGTCAACAAGGGCCAGGGCTACCTGCGCGAGGATGACAACGTCTGGTTCTACGACCCGACGAGCCGCAAATTCTCGTTCTCGTCGATCAAGGAGAACATCCAGAATTCGGAAGCCAAGAACTCCGACCTGGTCCGCAAGAGCATCCTCGAGGACTACCAGGTCGTCGGCTCGAAGGAAGGCATGCTCGGCAAGATCGCCGTCTGGATAATCGACCTCAAGGCCAGGACCAACGACGTATCATACGAGCGCGTCGTGATGCACGTGCGCAAGGACAAGACGATGCTGCTCAAGGAAGAGGACTTCAGCGTCTCGGGCCGCCTCATGAGGACTACCCTGTTTCCCAAGTACGTCGAGATATCGGGCAGGCTCATGCCTTCGCAGATCCTTATCATCGACGAGCTCAACCCCGGGGAACGCAGCCAGATGACGATGACCGAGCAGTCGCTCGCCGGACTGCCCGACAAGGTCTTCACCAAGGCCTTCCTCGAGCAGGTCAACAAATGACGGCCGCCCCCGGCAGAGGCCAACCCAAGAACTCCCGCCTGGCCTTTCTCGCGGCGACGTTCGCGGCCTTCGCCCTCGCCTCCCCCGTCGCCGCCCAGGACTCGTTCTCGATCAACGAGGACGAGCTGTTCGGCTCCGACGAGGGGGTCGTCGAGGTCGTCGCCAAATCCGCCGCTGGCTCGGCCGTCGGCAGCCTCCTTCAGACCGACACGGTGAGGATAGGCGGCAGCTTCTCCGGCAGCACCACCGCCACCTGGCAGTGGAACGACCCCTGGGCCGACGGCCTGGACCCGGCATCGCCGGATTCGCACGTCCTCAAGCCCGCCCTGTCAGCCCTGGTCTTCTTCGACGCCAGGCCCACGGAGGCCAGCCGCTTCTACGGCTCGGTCAAGACCGCCTGGCCCTTCACCGAAGCGGGCGACACCCAGGTCTTCGAGCTGTTCTCGGACTTCTCGCACGACGACGCCATCTACTTCCGTTTCGGCAAGCAGACTATCAACTGGGGCGTCGGCTACTTCTTCTCGCCGGCCAACATCATGAACCTGGACCAGATCGACCCGACGGATCCCACTGCCCAGCTCGAGGGCCCGGTGGCCATCCGCGCGATGGTGCCGGTCAAGGGCACGCAACACAACCTCTGGGCCTACGCCGTCTTCGACCAGGCGACGATGAAGCCGGAAGACACCGCCCTGGCCGCCAAGGCCGAGTTCGTCTCGGGCGGCTGGGAACTCGGAGCCGGCGCGTACTTCAAGCGCGGTGATCCGTTGCGCGGCATGCTGACCGCCGTCGGCTCGATGGGACAGGCCAGCCTGTTCGGCGAGGCGACGCTTTCGCGGGGGTCCAGCAAGAAGTGGGTATCCGAGGTCGGGGATCTTACGCCTACCGGAATCATACCCAGGACCGACGACACGTCATTGTTCTTCAAGGGCACGACCGGCTTCCGCTATACCAACGGCGACGCCAACGTCACCGTGATGGGCCAGTACCTCTACGACGGCGAGGGCTACGCCAATGCCGACAGGGAGGCTCTGATCGATAAAGTCCTGCTTCAACTGGGCCCTGCTGCAGATGATCCCTATCCCATGTTGTTCAAGAAGCTCATCCTCGGCTCCGGCAGGCACTACGCTGCACTCACCTTCGTCAAGAACGAATTCCTTGCAAAAGACCTGAGCTTCTCGGCCTTCGGCATCGCCAACCTGTCCGACTTCTCAGGCTACCTCAAGCCGACCCTGTCGTACTCGTTCTTCGACGGCCTGTCGATGTCGGTGTCAGCCATGGTGGCCTTGGGCTTCGACTCCGGCGAGTACGTGGTGCTGAACGACGGCCGCGCGCTTGCCCTGTCGGTCGCCCTGACCCTCGGTTCAGGAGCCTTTTAGACGGGCACGACCTCTCGTACATCTTGACAACGGGGGCCGGGGGATGGCGTACGTCTACGTACGAGCCCCCGGACGCTCCCTAACTTCCCTGCGATCCTCCGCACTGCCCGGATCTCACCGCGGCTCCGTGCAAATTCTTGTGCGGCAGGAAAAATTCAACTTGTACTTATTCTCCATTTTCTTCTACTATCGGCTATACTTTCAGGGGCGTAGCCGGAATGCCGATCACGCCCCAGCACCGACAGAAGGAGCCAAACGAGGATGAAAGCCGCCAGGATCAGCGATTCAATTTGGGCACTGCACGCGGACATCGATTCGACGGACAGATTCGAAGGAATCTGGCCGATACCGAACGGCGTCTCCCTCAACTCGTACCTGGTGAGGGGCGAGAAAACCGCTCTCATCGACCTGGTACGGGACTGGTGCGGAGCCGCGGCCAACCTCACGAGCCAGCTCGCCGACGCCGGCATCGAGCCTTCATCGATAGACTACCTGATCCTCAACCACCTCGAACCTGACCATACCGGTTGGCTTGCAGAGTTCAAGGCCCAGAATCCTGGCGTGCAGATCATTGCCACCGCGAAAGGCATAGAACTCGTCAAGAGCTTCTACAAGATCGACGAAGGCCTCCGGGCGGTCAAGTCGGGCGACGCCCTCGACCTTGGCGGTGTGACGCTCCATTTCGAGGAGACTCCGAACGTCCACTGGCCCGAGACGATGATGACCTTCGAGCCGATTTCCGGCACGCTCTTCTCCTGCGACGCCTTCGGAAGCTACGGCACCCTCGGAAAAAGGGTTTTCGACGACGAATACTATGCAGAGGAGCACGCCTTCTTCCAGGGCGAGAGCCTCCGCTATTACGCCAACATCGTCGGCAGCTTCAGCCTCTTCGTCAAGCGAGCCATCCAGAAGCTGGCCCCGCTCGGCATCAAGGTGGTGGCCCCGAGCCACGGCATAATCTGGCGGGAGAAGCCTCAAACCATCATCGACCGTTACCTCAAGTACGCCGACTACATGGAAGGCCCCCAGGAAAAGGAAATCTGCGTGGTATGGGGCTCGATGTACGGCAACACCAAGCGCGGGCTTGAAGCCCTGCTCAAGGGCATCGAGGACGAGCGGGTGCCGTTTTCATTGCACCGGGTCCCCGACGAGGACGTATCGTTCGTCCTTGCGGACGCCTTCAAGAGCGCGGGCATAGTCATCGCGATGCCCACCTACGAATACAGGATGTTCCCGCCGATGGCCTACGTACTAGACATATTCGAGCGCAAGCACGTCTGGAACCGCAAGGCGCTCCGCATCGGCTCGTGGGGCTGGGTAGGAGGAGCCAAGAAGGAATACGACGAGAAGGTCGCCTCCCTCAAATGGACCCACGTCGAAGGGGTGGAATGGGCGGGAGCGCCCGACGAAGCCACGCTCGCCCTGCTCCGCGAACGCGGACGCGAACTCGCGCGCGCCGTCAAGGCCGGCTGAGCGCCAGGCCCGGCTGAGCTCCAGGGCGAGCTGGATCAGCGTGCCGCCGGCGGTGGCAGGCGGAAAAGCCTGAGCATGGCGCCATGCCGGCCGCGGACGAGCTCCGCGAAGTCTACTTGCCGGCCCGTATCCGCATCGACAGCGAGTATCACGTACGATCCCTGCTCGTTGCGGTACGGAACGACCACGAGTTTTGCGGGGGCCGTGTCCTGGGTGCCCTCGACGAAGGCGATGTATACGCTGCCGTCCGTAATGCCGCCTACCACGATGCCTGCCGCCGCCTCGACCGCCAGCCCACGGTCAGCCTTCCACGCCTGCGCCTTTGCCAGCTCCGGAGAACGGTCGTCGGTCGACGAGAGCAGCTTGGCGTACGGCGTGCCGGTCTCTTCTATCGGCGCGCCTCCTGCGGCTCCCGACAAGGCCAGATACCGGCCTATCGTGGTGAAATCCCGGGCGGCACGCAATAGCTCGCCGGCTGCGCCTGAAACACTACCTGAAGAGAGCTCCTCCGCCAGCGTCGCAACGGCCTGCTGCGAACTGCCCGCCTCGCGCGAGGGTTGCCCGAACACGAGCGACCATTCGAGTCCCGGCTTCGTGACGTCGTACAGGTAGAGGAATGAATTGGTGAAAAAATAATAAATAAGCTTGCGGACGGGATAGCCGCTCCTGACCAGTGAGCCCGCGACGACGAAGTCGACCAGCGTGCGCTCGTTGCTCGGCGTCAGGCTTATCCAGCTCATGCCGTCGTCGCTCAGGTACCACAGGACGTGCGTCACGTAGCCGGTCTTGGCATCGCGCTCTATGATCATGTTCCCTCGGGAACCATACGGATATGTCCCGCCCCGTTCCCGAAGGAACATTACGAAGAACCGGCCCCCGTCCCTCTCGACCGATACCCTGACCTTGCCGGAGGCATCGTCCCGGTAGGTGGCCGGAAAAGCCAATGCCCGCTCCGGATTGGCGGTGATGACCGAGG
Source organism: Spirochaetae bacterium HGW-Spirochaetae-7 (assembly GCA_002839245.1). Lineage (GTDB taxonomy): Bacteria > Spirochaetota > Spirochaetia > Treponematales > UBA12059 > SZUA-370. The sequence continues at coordinate 13,299 of PGXR01000054.1, forward strand.
ACAAAAGTGCGGCACGTATCGGGAGGAAATCGGGGAAGGCAGCCAGCGCTGCCCGGGATTCTTGCGCGTCTATGGTTGTGAAGGGGGTTGCAAAGATAAATGCGGACAGGAACAGCGACAGGACTCCATGCTTCATGCGGCGAACTCCAGATATCCAGAATGATACATCGATCTCGCTGCCATCTCGATGTCATCAAAATCAACAACCGGGAGGCTGGATCGTTACATGACACGCCAGATCGATGCCTTGTACGCCAAGATCTCTTCAAGCTATTGTACACTCGATGAGCATGATGGATCTACGGACATACAAAGGTAGGCGAATAGCTGTCGGACTTTCAGGCGGCGTGGACTCTTCGACGGTCCTGGCCTTGTTGCACGAGGCTGGCGCGAAGGTCGTCGGGATAACGATGAAAATATGGCGGG
>PGXR01000054.1:13729-14837 GCA_002839245.1 Spirochaetae bacterium HGW-Spirochaetae-7
GCGACAGGCGATGCCTGCTACGGTCCCGGCGAAAAGGAGGATGTCGCCGCGTGCGAAGCGCTTTGCTCCTCGCTTGACATCCCCTATCTCTCGCTCGACCTTTCCGCTGAATACGAAAAGCGCATACTCGGCTACTTCAAGGAAGAGTACCTGAACGGCAGGACGCCTAACCCCTGCGTCCGCTGCAACCAGGAGATGAAGTTCGGTTTCCTTCTGGAACAGGCAAGGGCTGCCGGAACCGATTTCGAGCTATTCGCGACGGGGCATTACGCCCGGGTGGAGGACAGGAACGGGATCCAGATGCTCAGGCGAGCCGCCGACGAATCGAAGGACCAGAGTTACTTCATCCATCGCCTGCCGCCGGAGATCCTGGCCAAGGTTGTCTTCCCCCTCGGCGGCCTGTCAAAGGCAGAAGTCCGGGCGGAAGCCAGGCGGCTCGGGCTCGCCTCGGCGGAAAAGCCGGAGAGCCAGGACTTTGTAGCCGGCGGGTACGGCTCGCTCTTCGGCGAGGACCGGCCGGGTGACATCGTCGACGAATCGGGCGTCGTCCTGGGCAGGCACCGGGGTATCGCCCATTACACGATAGGTCAACGCAGGGGCATCGGCATTTCAACCGGGCCATCGCCGCTGTACGTTATGGCGCTCGACGCGGCGCTCAACCGCGTCGTCGTATCGCGCGATGAATCGCTTTTCTGCGCCGCACTGGAAGGCGAAAACACGGTAATCCACGACCGTTCCTTCGAGTCGGCGCCATTCGAAGCCTTCGTCCGCATCAGGCAGAACCACAAGCCAGCTCCGGCGATGGTCAGGATTTCAGGCAAGTCAGCCAGGATCGACTTCGACGAACCGCAACGCGCGGCGGCGCCGGGACAGTCGGCGGTGTTCTACGACGCGGACGGTTTCGTGCTGGGCGGCTGCATCATCGAGCGCTCGGAACGCCCCGACGCAGCCTCTCAGGCTTGACCCGCTCTAGCGGCGTTGGTACATTGTATGAATACGGGGGTGCCCCGGTTTCGACTGTTACGGTCTGGTTCGCGGGTCGCAGGTGGAGTGCCGACCTCCTACTCTCGGCAAAACTTTCAATTGCCAACAACAACGGCAATCTCGC
>PGXR01000311.1 GCA_002839245.1 Spirochaetae bacterium HGW-Spirochaetae-7
CTCTTCAGGGCTCCGGACTCCTGTGCCTTGATCGCCCTCTGGTGTGTTGTCACGGCATACTCGTCCTGCTCTTGCCGGGTGATGCCGAGACGCTTGGCAAGCCGCTCCGCTGTCTGGCCCATGAGGAGCCCCGTGGAGTATTCGGAAACGGCCGGTCTCTCAGGCATGAGGAAATCCAGCGGGCTCATGTTTTTCAGGAGCTTCAGTACGCCGGCAAACGACTTGGGACGGTGGTACATGGTCATGTCCAAAATGAATCTCCGGTAGCGCTTGGTAATCTTGATGTCGGCATCGGAACAGCTCTCCACTCCGCCTGCTATCACGATATCGGCATTGCCTGTCTGGATCAGGTTCGCTCCGTTGGTAAAGGCCGCGTTGGCGGATATGCATGCAATCGTGCAGGTGTGCGCCGGCACTTTGATGGGCAGTCCTGCGCCGAGCGCCACTTCACGGGCCACATTCGTGGTGGCGATGTCGGTGGCTACGCACCCCATCAGGACATGGTCCACATCCTCGGGAGACACGCCGGTTTTGGTCAGGAGCCCTTTGACTGCAAAACGACCGAGCTGCCATGCCATGAGGTCATAAAACCCGGTTCCCGACCGCTGAAAGGGGACGCGGCAACCATCGATGACCGCCACCCTTCGAGCTGATTTATCCGCTTTCTTTGCCATACTTCCTCCACAGTCTTATGATATCTTCACAAAAATACAATCTATTTAGCTTGGATTAGAGCCCCAGCTGCCTGCTGATGATGAGCAGCATGATCTCTGATGTGCCTGCATAGATGGTCTGCACCCGGGCATCCCGGAACATACGGGCAATGGGGTATTCTTCCATGTATCCATAACCGCCATGGAACTGGAGGCACTGGGAAACTACCCGGTTGAGCATCTCGCAGATCCAGTACTTGGCCATGGACGCCTTCTTGACGTCTTTCCTGCCTTCCAGGTGGTCGATGAGCAGGCTTTCCAGGAACGCCCTGCCCACTTCAACTTCGGTGGCCAGCTTCGCGAGCTCGAAGGAGATATACTGCATCCTGCTGATGGGCTTGCCGAAGGCCGTGCGAGTCTTGGTATACTCGATGGTCAGCCTCAGTGCCTCTTCCGCCCCAACCTGCGACCCCATGGCGCATACGAGCCGCTCCTGCTGGAGTTTATCCATGAGAGCATAGAACCCATGCCCTTCATGACCGAGGAGGTTCGTCTGGGGAACCCTGCAGTCCACGAAGGCCATCTCGGTCGTGTCCTGGGAATGGAGGCCGATCTTATCGAGCTTCCGTCCTTTTTCGAATCCGGGAGTACCATCTTCCACCACGATGAGCGACATGCCCTCATAAGGCGAAGCTGCATTGAGGTCGGTCTTTGCGGCAACGATGACCAGGTCGCAGTTCATGCCGTTGCTGATGAAGGTCTTCTGCCCGTTTATAACGAAGTCGTCGCGGTCTTTGACTGCGGTTGTCCGTATGGCAGCAAGATCCGAACCCGTGCCCGGCTCGGTCATGGCAATGGCCGTAATGGTATCGCCGGTGACACAGCCCGGCAGCCACTTCTTTTT
>PGXR01000055.1 GCA_002839245.1 Spirochaetae bacterium HGW-Spirochaetae-7
CGCCGAGCCGCAGCCAGGCCTTGCCTTCGTCCCATCGCGGAACGGGGATGGCGGAACCCTTGCGGAGCGATCGCAGCGTGTCGATCGCCATCGTTCCGGCGTCGCAGACGAACTCTACGGGCATGTCCGCGCGCCAGGCCATCGCATGGCCGGGTCCCGGCTCCACGGGATTGCGCAATTCGTACCAGTACTTCGCCGACAGCATCCTGATGACGGGTTCCAGCACCAGGAACGGGTACACGACATCCAGTCTTGCCTTCACAGATCCCACGTCCAGGTTGAAGGACGTGAGCACTATCATCTCGTTGGGCGGCACGATCTGGCAGAAACGCGGTTCCGTCTCCACCTGCGAGAGCCGCGGCTCGAGGCCGTCGACGAATGACCAGGCCTTGCCCAGGGTTTCCAGCGTCGAAGCGAAGATCTTCTCCAGCTGCGACACCTCGATGTCGGTGAGGCCTCCTCTGGCCAGGGGCTTTTCTACCGTCGTCGGCGTCGCGCCGAATACGCGTTCCATCATCGCGTCGCTGCCGGCCGCGTCGACATGCAGCACGACCTGGCCCTTGAGCGGTTGCATTGAAGCGACCGCGAGGGTGCAGGGCGAAGCGAGCGGCGCCATGAACTCGTCGAAGGTCATCTGGTCAACGGTCTCTAGCGACAGGCTGCAAGGCAGCCGCAAGATCGCTGACAGGCTCGTGGCGGATAGCCTGGAAAAAGATTCGGCTATGTTCTGCATGGTCCGCAGCTGGTCCCTGGAGAACTTGTCCGGGCGCCTGAAATCGTACAGTTTTATGCTCCGGCCCGCGGCCTTCCCGTCCCTGGAGCCCAGTATGGTCTCCGGCGGGGGAATGACATCCTCGGTACTCATGGCGCGTTCCCCTGGCACACGACTTCGGTGACCCGTATGCCGAAGGCTTCGTCGATGACCACTACTTCGCCCCTGGCGACAACTTCCCCGGCGGCGACCAGGTCCACCGGCTCGCCGGCGATGGACTCAAGCTCGATGATCGTTCCCTTGGCTATCGTCGACAGGTCTCGCACGGAGAGGCTTCGCTCGCCCAGTACTACCTGCACGCGCACCATGGCGTCTTCTATGGTTCCCGTTTTCATGACAGTACCTCCGGGACTCCGCTGAACGTACGCGTCACGACGAACGCGCTCTTGCCGTGCTTCCTTTTCATCCGGCCTTCGGCGACTATCACTCCGCCCGCTTCAAGGTACGCAATCCCGTCCCCGGTGGCGTCCATGCGGAGGCTCCCGTCGCGCCTGGCCCGCTCCACGTCACCCGCGCTCATCCTCGAGCCGGCGAGTACGACTGTCGCCTCCAGGGACAGACCCCCGATTGCCGCGCGCGTTTCACCTGGCATTCCATTGGTTTCCATCGTGTCCTCCTCTATGCCATCGATGATACGGCGGCCCGGGCGGGCGGTCTTGCACTATCTTCAGTTTGAGGCGGCTAGAAGTGGCACTATCTTGCGGGTCCGGAGCGCCAGGCTCGGGGCGATACGCCGACGATGCGCAGGAAGTAGCGGTTGAAGAACGACAGGTTGTTGTAGCCGACGGCCTGGGAAATATCGATGATGGACAGGTCCGAAGTCTTGAGGAGGGCGCAGGCGCGCTTGACGCGCTGGCGGTTGATGAACTCGAATAGCGGGCATCCAGCGCGCTCCTTGAAACGGCGCGAGAAGTCGGTGACGTTCATCGCGCACTTGCCGACGAACCATTCGAGGCAGAATGTGTCGGTGTAATTGGCTTCGATATGGCGGATGGCGTCGTCGATTGTCCAGACGCCGTCCGGGGCCTGCCATGCTCCCGCTGACGATTTGCGTCTTTCGCCAAGCCGGGCGGCGAGCACGACTAGCTCGACTGCCCAGGCGCCGGCCAGAGCCTCGGCTCCCGGGTGGCCGCCTGCCAGCTCGCCGGCTATCCGGCCGGCGACCTCGGCCAGGCGCGCGACAGTGTCGGCGTCGAGGCCGGACCAGAAGGCGGCGTCGGCGAGCAGGGTCTCGGCCGCGGCACAGTCGACGTGCCCGGCAACGAGACTGTCCTGGCCCCGAGGTTCCAGCCTGACGATTCGGCGGCTGTCCGCGCCGTCGCGGCCGCGGAGCCGGCAGGCGCAGAATCGGGCGCTCGATCCGCCCGCCGCCTCGGACGTGCTGCCCGAACGCGATGAGCTTATGCCGTAGAGCCTGTCGCCTATGCCTAACACGAAGTCGGCGTAGGCCCGTCCCGTCGTCATCCTATTCGTCTACCCAGGCAGGCACTCCGGGCGCGGATGCCCTGTCGGTGGAGACCACGGCCGGCTGGGTTTCGACTATGGCCGCGCCGAAGCCAAGCTCTCCCGAGAATCCGGCAGCCTTGATCCAGGCGCTCACCGAGGCGCTGCCCGGTGCGACCGCGGCGGCGCGGCGTAGCCAGGCGAGCGCTTCGGCCTTGCGGTCCGTCCTGGCCGCGAGGCCGGCGAGGTTGAGCAGTGCGGGGAGGTACGCGGGATCGACCCCGACAATGCCGGACAGCACGGCTTCCGCGAGGTCGTCGCGGCCAAAACGCGCGTGCAGCTGAGCCAGGCGGTTGCCCGTCCTGTTCCAGGCGCCGCCTCCCTGCGTTTTCCTTTGCCCCTCGATAGCCCTGACCGCGGCCTTGTACAGATCGGTGTCCAGGATGGCCGAGCTGCGCTTGCTGATGGAGGAAAACCGTTTTGCGTCGGGAGCCGGAGCCGGCAGGGTCGAAGGCGACAACGGCAGGGATGGGTATGTGGCACGCGCGTCGGCGACGGCAAGGAAGCCCAGGTCGCCGCTGGCGGCATGGCGCTCCACGAGATCAGACGCCGCCCACCAGGCGTCCGCGAAACCGTCGGACAGCACGGTGCTTTCCACCGGAATCCACAGCGTGCCCTTGTGTTGGACCGTCCTGAAGCCGGGAGCGATGAACAACCAGGCATTGTCGGTGCTCTCGCCCGTATCGAAGGCGACGAAGACGTGCCCTGGGCTCGTCATGATGGCCGTCGGAATGCCCACGGCCTCCAGGAGCGAGGCGAGCAGGGCGGTGGTGTCGTCGCAGTCTCCGCCGCGGTAAGCGAGCGTGGTTCGCGGGAAGCGTACGGTATCGACCGAGCCTGAAGTCCCGAGTACGGCGTCGATCGGGGATTGGGGATCCTTGATATAGGTCAGGGGCAGGGCTCCCAGCGAGTCGCAGATGCGCGCGGCGGTCGCGAAGGTCCGCGAAACCGGGCCGGATGCCGAGGCGGTGCCGACCATTTCGAAGGCCATGCGCGTGACGCTGTCCTCGTTCGGCGTGATGAACGCGGCGAGTTTGGCGGTATCGTCCCAGGTGATGGCGGTGCGCCGGTACAGCATGACGGGGCGAGACAGCTCGATGGACCGCTCGCCCCTTGCGTCGGTGTACCGTATCGTCACCTGGGCCTGCAGCGGCAGGTCCTCCTGCACCTCGAGGACTTCCTCGTTGAGGAGGGCGAAGATGTCCAGCCCCGCCGCGTCGCCCGGGTCGATGTGCGGGACGACCGGGCCTTCGGCAGGGAAGTCCATGTATTTCTTGATGTAGAGGTCCGCCCGCACGTTGCGGATGGGTTCGGACAGGGTGTTGCGGACGAATATCGATCCCGCGGGTTTCGTCCGGTATGAGCGGATGAGCGCGGGGAACAACGCGGCAAGCTCGGCTGACTCCACTTTTGGCGATGGCCTGGCCGCTTCGGTTCCGCGTTCGGCTGCCTGGAAGGCCGTCCTGAGTCCCGTCATGGCGGCGCGTATCTCCTCGTCGTCGCCCGAACCCGCGCGCAGGGATTCCCAGGTGCGCATGGCCCGGCCGTAGGCGTCGCGCGCTGTTTCCGCCCCGAAGCGGGCAAGGAGGTCCATCGCGACAAGCTGCGCGGAGCGCGCCTTGGCCTTGAGGAGGCTGGACTCGAGTCCGAGCTTCCGGCCGGTCGCCCTGGCATCCGCGGGGCGTTCGTCCAGGTAGCGCTCGAGGGCCGCCCGCGCCGCTTCGACTGCGCCCATCGACTCGTATGCGTCGGCGAGCGCCAGCACGAGCTCCGGCCTGTCCCCTCCGCGCCGAATCGCCCTGCCGGCCGCCGCGACGGCCGCCAGGTCAGGCGGCAGTTCCGATGGACGCTCGGCGAGCCTGAGCACTCGCTTGCCCAGCATGTCGTTGACATAGACGATGCCGTCGTCGCCGAGCGCGACATCGGTGTATGTGGAAAAGCTCATCGAAATGCCGTCTTCGGAGCCGTTCCAGGTCCAGACGGTGCGGCCCGCCGCGTCGAAGCGGCGCACGTCGGCCATCGTCGCGGCGAGCAGCCCGCCGTCGGGGAGGACGCGCATCCTCATGACTATCTGACCCGGTTTGAGGTCCAGATGGAATCGCTTGAGCGGCGTGCCTTCCACCGAGAACGCCGTCACGACGCTCGTCGCCGTGTCGGCTACCCATATCGTGTCGTCCGGTCCGGCGCTCGCCGCGATTGCCGACATGCCTTCGGGCAGCTGGAAGCGCAGCTCGGAGCCGTTCCTGTAGACGCGCACCGCCTGCGACTCCGCGACGAAGGGCGTGCCGTCGTCGAGGACCCCGAACGCCGAGCCCGGCTGCCCCTCCGCGCGTATGCGCCGGTAGTCTGAGGCCCCGTCGGCGAAGGCCCACATGCCGGCCCCGTCGGTGCTGCGCAGGTAGATCGTATCCGCCCTGGTCATCGCCATCGAGTACGCGAAGTTGTAGTTGCCCTCGTCGGTCAGGCGCTTTGCCGGTAGGCCCGTCACCTGCCAGCGCCGGTCGAGCGCGAGCACTACCGTGCCGCAGGCGACGAGGAGAGTGCCGTCCCGCTTGACCGCGAGCGCGTACGGGTAGATCACCGAGCGGTTTATCGGCAGGTCGACCCCGACGAGGTCGGCGGGCGAGAACCAGTCGACGAGCACCGGCGCGATGTCGTTTGGGCCGGCGTGACAGGGGGCCATGGCGACGGTTGTCGCGACGGCCAGGATCGCGAGCCGGGATCGGAAAGCGGGTATCATGGCAAGAGTATAACCTCGCGGCTCCGGGTTTTACAGCGCGGTCGAGGATTTTCGACGCGTCTCAGCGGCGGAGCGCAATGGCTTCGAGAACCTCGTACCGCGCTCCGCTGGGGCCGAGTCCGGACCGGAAAACCGCCAGCGTGTTGACTATGCAGGACGCGACGATGGGCGTAGACAGCTCTGCGGCCGACAACCGGACTCCCGGCCTGACGGCGCGGGCCAGCGTGACGTGCGGCGAGAACGGCCGGCGTTCGCGCGGCCTGAACGGCCGTCCGGTTTCGGAGCCGACGCGCTCCAGTTCCCTCTCCAGCCGGAGGGCGAGCAAGCCCGATTCTCGCGCTCCCGCTCCTGCCGCGGCCGCGAGCACCGATGCCGGCCCGCGGCTCGGGAAAGCGAGTAGGCCCGTAGTGCCCAGTTCGAAGGCCATCGTGCGGCCGTCAGGCGCGACGGATCGGACGGCGAGCCTCGCCGCCTTGATCGCGCCCTCGACGCCGGCCCCGTCGAGTTCGCCGAGGAATGCCAGGGTCAGGTGCATGGATTCGGGACGCACCCATCGCAGCCCCGGCCTTGCCGCTCGCAAGGCGGTGCAGGCGTCGACCAGGGAGTTCCTGAAGGCTTCGGGAAGCCTGAGTGCGATGAAGACGCGCATGAAGAAAGAATACCATGGCCGGGCCGGCAATGGCGCGACCTGATTGGCGTTACTGACCCAATGGGAATATCTTGATACCGCAAGCCGCTCGGCGACCCAGTGGCCGAGCAGCCAGCATGCGGGCGTCCTTTAGTACCCGAGCGCGGCGAGCCTTTGCTTTGCGCGCGCTGCCGCCTGGGAATCCGGCGCTGCTGCCATCGCCCGCCGGTACGCGCCGGCGGCTTCAAGGGTCTTGTCCATCGCTTCCAGGACCAGGCCTTCGAGTTCCGCCGCCTCCGCCGCCGTTGCCGGATCCAGGGCCGGGCTTGCCCCGCCCGGGCTTGCCGGCGGGAAGGCGCGGCGCATCACGGCGAGCGCTTCGTCGGGGGCTCCTGCGCCAAGGAGCAAGGTCGCCTCGAGCATGTCGACCGCCGGGCTTTCTTCCCGCTCGCCGCCGCGCAGCACGCCGAGCGCCGCCGCCTGCCTGCCCTGCATGGCGAGCGCCGACGCGAGCAGCCTCCTGACGCGGCCTTCCTCGCCGGGCAAGGCTTCCTCGAGCGCGTATTCGAAGTCACGTGCCGCGGCATCGTAGTTGCCTGAGCTCATCGCGACCTCGCCGCGTTTCATGGCTTCTTCGCCCCCGGTCACGAAGCCCGTAGCGCTCGCCGCATCGGAGGCCCTGACTCCCGCGATGCCCGCCTCTCCCCGGCCGCTGAAAAGGGCGCGCAACTTGCCGCCCAGGGCTTCGAGGATGCCGGGCTTGGTCGTCGAACCTGTCGCCGCCGCGATTGACCGCACTGAGTAAGTTCCCTCCCTGACAAGCGATACCCTCTTGCCGCCGGAGGACAGCTCGAGGAGCGCTCCCTTGCCCAGGAACACCGTCGTGTCCTCTCCTACCTTGGTCCCGGCGGACAACGGGGCCTTCGTTCCCTTGAGCTGGTACTCTACGGCGCCCGAAACGAATTCGGCCGTCCAGAACGATTGCGCGGAGGCGGCCATGCCCGCCAGCAACGCCGCCGCGACCAGTACTGAACGACATGGATTTTTCATCATGCATTTGCTCCTGACACATGAAGTATTGTTCACTGCCGGCGGCTTGGCAAGCGCTCACTTCCTGCGGAACAGCCTGGAAACCAGGGATGCCAGGGTCCTGGTAAAACCGGCGCCGTACCTGGTCGCGAAGTCCCTGGCGGCATCCGAGGCCAGATAGTGGATGCCGTAGCGCTTCTTGAGCGCGTCCCAGTGCTTGACGATGTACAGGTACAGGTCGCTGACGGTGCGGCCGGGGAACCTGTCGGTCAACCGCTCCCTGCGGATGGTGTCGGCTATCGGCGCGTAAACGGTCCGGTACCACGAGTCTGTCGCGTCGACGAAATCGATTTCCTGGTCGGAACCCTGGTTCATGTAGTACTTGTGCACGAGGATATGCTCGATCACCTGGTCGTAGGCGCCGGGGGTACTGAAATCGAGGTCGGGATCCTCGGTTATCTGGCCAAAGAGGGTCTGTGCGTAGAATTCCTTTTTTTCGTACCCGATGAGGGCTTTCCTTATCTCGTCGATGCCCATGTCCTTGTCTATCTTGATCGCCGAACTAAGGGACACGACCTCGGCGTCTATCTCGAGCACGCCCTGCATCCTGGCCACCGAAACGCGATGGTTGCCGTCACGGACGAAATAGGCGCCGCCGAGCTCGTAAAGCCGGACCGGCGGCAGAATGACGTCGTGGTAGTGAGCCGAGTCGACCCGTACCCAGCGGTCGCGGAGGTAGCTGTGCCTTGGCAGGAAGCCCCTGGCGAAGTCGCGGTAGCGGCCTTCCGAACCGATTATCAAGTCCACCGGCACTTGCAGGATTCCCCGGTATTCCTCGCCCCTGATCTTGAGGATGGATCGCACCTCGCCGAGGGCCAGGAGCTTTCGCCGCCTGGGCGACATGAAGCTGGCTATCGAGGAAAAGACCTCCCGGAGCCGCGCCTTCGAGAAATCCATGTCGGCCAATTCGTCGAAACTATCGGGCATGACCGTCTCCGGTATCGATCAGGAAGTGTCCATAGGCATTGCAGACGACGGTCTCGCCATACGTCGTCAGCCTGTTTTCGCGGGCGTCGTAAAGGTGCACGTGGCCGTGCACCAGGTACCTGGGAGTGAAGACGCGCATCAGCCAGAGGAAAGCGTCGAATCCCTGGTGGCAGCGGTCCTCGCGGTCGTGAATGCCGCGGGGCGGGGCGTGCGTCAGCACGACATCGACTGCCCGACCGCGGAACAGCCGGTTGAACAGCAGGGCAGGCAGTCGCGCGAGCACCCGCAGCCACATCTGGGTCTGGGTGAACTGGTTCCGGCCATCGTTGTACCTGAGCGACCCGCCAAGTCCCATGACGATCAGCCCCGCCTCGCGGTGCATCCTGAAGCCTATGTAGGTCGCGCCGCTGTCACGCTGGAAATCGAATGCCGGGAAGGGGCTCGAGACGGCGCCCTGGCGGTAGAACGGAAGGTCCCCGAGGTTGTGGTTCCCGAAAACGAAGAGCACCGGCCTGTCCAGGGCGCTCGCTATGAAGGACAGGTATTCCATTGGGAGGTCGCCTGCCCCAAGCACGAGGTCGACATCGCCGAAGCGTTTCTTGATCGACACCGAATCAACCAGCGGATCAACGGTATCGGCAACACAAAGGATCTTCATCTTCTGCCGTTGTAGCCGCTTTGCCCGTCCAGGTCAAGCTTCGCGCCTCGTCCGGGAGCACGGCGACCCTCGAGTCGGCGTCCGCTGGCGAAGCTCGTCGTTGTGGCGTATATTTCCTTGATCAGGCCTGTATTTTCAATCCGATTCAAGGAGCTTCCATGATCGTCAAGTTCGACCATAACGATCTTTCAGGAGCCTTGCCTGCCGACTATGCGTCCACGATGCGCGACGATGGCCGGGGAAGGGCACTGGCATGAAAGGCATCATCGTAGCCGCCGGCTATGGCACACGATTCCTGCCGGTCACCAAGACCGTGCCCAAGGAAATGCTCCCTCTCATCAACAAGCCTTCGATCGGTTTCATCGTCGACGAGTTCGTCGCATCGGGCATCGAGGACATCGTCATCATCACGAGCAGGCGCAAGAAAGCCCTCGACGACTATTTCGACCACGAGGCCGAGCTCGAGGCCCTCTTCGCCCGCGAGGGCAAGGCCGACAAGGCCGCCCTGATTGCTCCGCCCAAGGCGCGGATATCGTTCGTCAGGCAGACCGAGATGCGCGGCACCGGCCACGCCCTGTTGCAGGCCGCGCCCCTACTTGGCGGCGAGCCATGCGTCGTCGCCTATCCCGACGACCTGGTCTTCGGCGAGGTGCCGCTTGCCCGCCAGCTTATGGACGTGTACGAGAAGACCGGCAACTGCGTGCTCTCGGCCATCCACAAACCCGGCGACGTCTCGCGCTACGGCGTCATCGACCCGGCGCCGGACGGGCAAGGCGTGCGTGGCTTCGTCGAGAAACCGGCCAGGGGCTTCGAACCCAGCCACGAGGTGTCCATCGGCCGCTACCTGTACACGCCCGAGTTCTTCGACCTGCTTGCGGCGGGCTGGAAGGAGCACGGCGCAGGCGAGTACTACCACATCTATGCCCTCGACCGGATGATAGCCGCCGGCAAAGTTGCGTGGAAACGTATCGAAGGCCAGCGCCTGGACACCGGCGAGCCGGCCGGGTACCTGGAGGCCATCCTCGAGTACGCCTGGCGCGAACCCATGTACCGGGCTGTCGTGGAAAGGTTCATGGCGGGGAAGGCAGAAGATGCCACAGCTTGAAAACAGCTTTAACCCGGATATCTCACACCTTGCCGAGACTTTTATATAAATCATAATGTGGCATTGAAATGCGGCAAGGCCCGCGTAATCGGGCTGATCCCGGCGTCACTCCTCGTGTCTGTGCTCACATACAGTAAGTATGCTCCGCGCCTCGACTTCGTTCGCTCCTTGGGCTAAGCTCGATTCCGCTGTGAGATATGCGGGTTAACCTTGGTTTTACGTGCGTCGGTTTTGATTTCCGCGAATGGAACGTCAGACCGTTGCAACGCAATGTTGGGCCGAAGTTTTTTCCGGGGAGAAAAAGAAAATTGACAGCAAGTTATACCATGGTTATACTATAAACATGAAGACAGCGATTTCTCTTCCGGATAGACTTTACGAAGCCGCAGAAAAGATGGCAAAAACGATGGGAATTCCAAGAAGCCAGCTTTTTGCCATCGCATTGGAAGAATTCATCAGGCGCCATGCGCGAGAAAGAATTACCGATCAACTGAACGAAGTGTACCAGAATGCTGCAGTAGAGAATCCATCATCGCTGAAGGAGCTGAATCTAATCTCGATGAGGGAATTGACCCAAAATGATACGTGGTGAAATTTGGTGGGCTGACTTTGGAATACCCTTTGGCAGTGAACCAGGTTTTCGTCGTCCGGTACTCATTGTTCAAGATGACGCATTCAACAAGAGCAAGATCAATACTGTTATAGTAATTCCATTAACCACAAACATGATATTCGAAAATGCTCCAGGAAATGTATTTCTTGGGAAAGCTGAATCAGGGCTATCAAAAGATGCAGTAGTTGTAGTACCTCAAATCGGAGTTATCGATAAAGTTAGATTGAGTGAAAGAGCTGCAAGACTAAGTAAAACAAATATGGAAGAAGTGCATGACGGACTAAAACTGGTATTGGGAATAAATTAAATTTACTGGAAGTGTGGGGGCCGGGGAGGGGAACCTTGGCGGTCCAAGAATTGCCGGACGGAATACCATGCGGCGCTGAGTCCCACCCAAAAACTCCAGCCACCCGCACGAATCGACGACGATCATATATGTGTCAAATGAGTTTTTCAAGATCTGCCTGATCCTGTAGGCGATTCGAGGCCTTTTTGTTCTGGATCAGGTCAGCCTTGCCGATGAAAGGAACTGTCATGCCGTCAATAGCAAGCATCACCTTGCGAGCCCAACAGTCACCGAACGACACGCCATCGATGTCGGTCAGGATATCTATTCGGGCTGGAGCGAAGCCAAATTGAATCACCTGTTCACGCTTCAGGAAGTCTGACTCCTGCAAACCAAGATTCCCGAAACCGAATTCGTCCAAGGCACCGAGTATTTTGCGGGCATTGTCGCTGTTGGTCCAGATCCAGATATCGATGTCACCGGTATAGCGGGGATAGCCGTGAGCGGCCATTGCATATCCTCCGACGACCAGATATTCAACCTCTTTTGAGTTGAATAACCGCAACAGTTCTTTGAAGTCGGGGTTCAGCATCCGGGTACTTCCAGTGTATGTATTCGAGCCTGAGCCGTTCTACTTCGGCAACGCAGGCGACAGCCGACCAACCGGCATAGAGGTTTGATGGTTGGTCGTGAAGGTTCTTGAAACGTGCGGGTGAAGACCGAATGTCCATGGCTCCAGAATACCACAATCTTTGGTAATTTGAAATCAGGCCATGTCGTGGACACGCGTCCAGGGGCAGCCTAGTCCAAAGGGAAGTATCGGACGTTGGGCAGATCCTTGAAATGCGCGTCCTGTGTCCAGAGTTCAGCCCGATTGATGAGGCAGACGGCGTAGATCGAAGCGTCGGCGAACGCCAGTTTGTACTCCATCGCCAGCCGGGCCGCTTCCAGCGCGACCCGCTCGTCCAGCGGCACTATTCGATTCCTCGTCATCGTCGCTACGCATGACAGCGCCTCGATCTTGCCTATCTTAGGCAGGAGTCTTCTGAATACTTCGTAGACGCACACCGCTGGAACGAGCGGTGGAGTCGGTCCAAGAATTGCCGGACGGAACAACATGCGGCGCTGAGTCCCGCCAAAAAACTCCAGCCATCCACACGAATCGACGACGATCATATCTGGCGGTCCGGCTCTCGGATGACTGTCGTGTCGATTCCTGGCGCAATTCCCTCCAGGTCCTTGATTTCCCGGAGCGGTACGAGTTCGATGCCTCCGTCGTAGTACATCATCACGAGCTTGTCCCCGGGTTTGACGCCAAGCGTCTCGCGAATCGACTTGGGTATGACGATCTGATATTTGCTTGAAACGGTAACAGCCTCCATCGATGCCTCCTGGGTAAAGGATACTGCGTATCGACAGCTTGAACAAGTGCGGGGATCTTTTAGCAGTCCCCTTCGCTTAGGGCTACAGTCCGGAATTCATTTCACCTTGATCGACATGGCAAGTTCGTACTGGCCTGACAGGGTGTTTTCTATGAAGATTGCAGTATTTTTCTTGCCTCGTTGAGATCTACAAGTTGTCCTGCCGTATACTTGTGGATGATGCTGGTAACGAGGGTTTGATACGGCAGCCCTTCGCGGTTGGCGATTGTTTTGAGATTCTCCATATCGATTTTCGACATCCTGATATTCATGCGTTCGGTTTTATTCATTGTCGTCTTTGCCGCTGAAATCAGTTTTTGGCGTAGCTCGGCAGGGGATGAGATGAATTCATCAGCGTGATCTTCATACCATTGCTCTTCTTTATCGAGTCCCATCGCGTCAGGGCTGATCTTTGCCATTTCCGGGCCTCCCTTTCTCTTTCTGTGAGGGGTAGATGGTTTTCAGGAACCAGTCCCCATTCTGGTCGATTACCATGGGGACTACATATTCAAATGAAACGAAGCGTGTCGACTGCAACAACTGGTTTTTCTCATTATCCCAGAGAATATCCATATACCTAAGGTAGTGTTGATGTCGCCTTTTGTCAATACATGACGTGTCATTCCCGGGATCAGAAAAGAGTATGGCGCATGAATGCCAGAAACTGGAACCTCAATTGCTATACCACCCCCTTTTCAAGAGCTCCGCCGTCTCGATAGGATCGATGACCCGAGGATTGCTGTCCCAATCCTCGTCGACGACAATGCTGTACTTCGCGTCAAAGGGGTTGGACTTGAGGGCTGTGGCCCGATCGATGCGCTGGATACGGCCCTTGCGCTGCTCCAGACGGGTGGGATTCCAGGGCAATTCGATGTGGACAAGGCTGCCGAGGCGCTGGAGGTTCAGCCCTTCCGAGGCGGCATCGGTTCCGAGCAGGATCTTGATGCGACCCTGGGCGACCATGGCCTTGATCTCGTCACGGTCGGCGCGGCGAGCTCTGCCGTTCTCCCAGATTAGGGAGCGCCCCGCGCCGGCATACAGGCCGATTGTCTGTGAAGCGGCGAGCGGATGAGCGGCGAGTTTCTGGCCTATCCAGAAGGCGGTATCGTAGTACTGGGAGAAGAGGATGCACCCCCGGTCAAGCCAAGGACCGGTCGCGCCCTGGTGTTCGCCGGAGCCTTCGAAGAGATAGCGGTAGACCTCCGCAAGCTTGGGATCCTCCTCGCCGCTTGATTCGAGCAGGGCCAGGCATCTATGGAGGGATTCGACTTCCTCCCCGGTGAAGTCCTCGAAGGACGTCACTTGGGCCTCAGCGTCAAAGAGTTCCTCATCATCCTCGGTATCATCGGCGTCGGTGATTTTAGCGCGCGCCAGAAGGCGTGAAATGGTACCCTTGCCGGCTTCTATAGAGCTGCCAAGGCGCCTCAGGAGCAGCGTCTTGAAGAAGCCCGCCGACTGTACGCGCTTGGCAAGTAGACAGCAGAAATTTTCGGCCTCCGCATAGGCGTCAGATAGGTATGGCCCAAGGCTGAGCGCGGCGGCGGTGCTTTCTCCATACAAGACGACTGCCACCCTGGGAAGGAAGGACTGCTTGGTGACAGGATTTATCGTATCCTCGAGGTACTGCCGGGTACGGAGGAATGGGAAGCCTACATCGCAGCGGGTTCGAGTTTCGAACTGCGGCTTCAGAGAGAGGCCATCACACTATGAGTGTTGACCCCGTTGGAGAGTGGGTCGAACTCGCCAACCAGGATGAGGCAAGCGCCCGCTATCTCGTGGGAATGCGCCCCTTGCCGCTCGAAGTGCACTTAGACTAATCGTAACTATTCAGTACCTCAGTTGAGGAAGAGGATCCGCAGATTGCTCAGATTGACGCAGATTTATTATTTGCGTATTGATGGA
>PGXR01000056.1 GCA_002839245.1 Spirochaetae bacterium HGW-Spirochaetae-7
CTGCACCGTGACGTCGGCGAAGAGGGGAAGAGGGGAATAGGCAGGAGCATGCACGCAGTTATCGTTACAAGCAACCTGAACATCATCTTCATTTCATCATTCTCCATGTAGACCAGGAGCCTGCCATATCAGAACCTCCGGATAGCGCGCACGCGCGAGATAATGTCGGTCTTGATCGTCTCGGTCGTCGCCCCCGTATTGAAGTGCAATCGCCACGCGTAGGTCACGGTAGCACTCTCACTCGAGCACCAGTAATATTCCGCGGCGAAATTGCCCAGTCCAGAGAGGTGCAAGTTGCTGTACATCCAGTTGAGTTCGTCCATTGACGGCAGGTACCAGTCGTTGTAGCCCGCCTGCGAATACGCATCGCACAGGAGAGCCGCGCTGCTTGTATGCCCCGCCTGGCCTATGATCGCGGCGGTGTTGGCCAGACCATCGCCAATAACCGTCCCGGTAGTCCCGAGGGTCGCGGTGATATTGCTCCATTCCTGCACGTTCGCCCCCGCCTGGTCCGACAGGGACGTCTCGAGGTATTGCCAACCGTTGACGATGCCTCCCTGATCATAGAAAATCATGCCGCCTGCCGGTCCGACCTGCCCGACGATGATGGCCGGGTTCTGGTACTGCGCGTACAGCACGAGGTTTTGCGCCGGCATCGGATACACATTACCCGGTATATAGGAGATGCCGCTTCCGTTCGCCGCATCGTTCCAACCGATGAAGCGGCAGGTTATACCCGTCGAGACCACCGCCTCGACGCCGAGGATGTCCACGGGCTGTACCGCCGCGTTGAAGTTCTGCCCAAAATCGTACCCGCCGCCGCCCGGCAAGGTACCCGAGCCTCCATTGAGGTCATATATCAGCGAATAGTTGTTGATGGTCCACTGGGCGAACAGCGTCGCGCCGGTCACGTTCATGGTGAAGGGCGCCATATTGGCATAGATTACCGGTCCTCCGGGGTTGTCGCCCCAACCCGTAAATGTGTACCCGACCCTGGTGAACGTATTGCCCAGCAGCGGGTTGGTGGTACCGAAGTTCATGTTCTGCGGTCCCAGGCTACCGGTACCCCCGTTGGAGTTGAATACAACCTGGTAATTATTAGGTATCCAATACGCGTACAGGATATGGTCGGAGGAAGTCGATACGGTCTCCCCTCCGAGGATTTCCGTCCCGGTTCCGTTCGGCGCTGTCCACCATCCGCTAAAAGTATAGCCCGTTCGGGTCGCACCCGCATAAGTCCCGTACGTGCCGTCATACGTGACGACTTCGTCGGATGGGGTCGGGGTCCCGCCCTGGGCGTCGAAGGAGACGATGTAGGTATTGACGGCCCACTGCGCGTACAGGGTAACATCCGCGGCGCCCATCATATACAAGGCTCCATCGGCATAGACCACCGGCCCAGAAGTAATCGTTCCCCATCCGGTAAAGGAATAACCGGTCCTGATATATGAATTCGGAATGAGCGCCGCGGACGCCCCGCTCGTGATTGCCTGGTCGGTCATGGTACCGACAGCCAGGGCCGCGTTCTTGTCGAATGTCACATTGAACGACGCAGTGTTCCATTTGGCATATATATCCAGGTAGCCCGTGGAGCCTGCGGGAATGGAGGCGATCGGGACGGTCAGGGCAGCATCGGAAAACCAGCCCAGGAAGGTATTGCCCGCAAAGGTCGGATCGATGAGGGTGATCAGAGGTGTAAGGATGGTGTACGTGGCCGGGTTGCCAGGATCGACGCCGCCGTTGAGATGGTAGGTGATCGTGAATGGCGTCGCCACCCACTGCGCGAACAGGGTCTGATCCGCTCCGCCCATGGTATATGCCGCTCCCGGCGCGTAGTCGGTGCCGGACCCATCCGCGGCCGTATTCCAGCCGTCGAATGAGTAGCCGAGCCTCGTCAGGCCACCGGAATTGGGCGCGATGGTGATGGCGTCACCGGTCTTGAGGTAGAGGGTAGCGGGGGCGGCGCCGGAAACGGCTCCGTTCGCGTCGTAGGAAAGAGCGAAGGCGACTGCCATCGAGACCGAAAGCTCGTGAACGGCGCCGGCCTGGATGTCGAGCGTGGTCTGCCCCTTGTACTTGACCACGCCGCCCGAATCCTTGGCCAGGACGACGAAGGTCCGCGACGAGCCCGCGGGCACGTCGATGGTGGCGCTGAGGGCCGGAGTGGTGAGGGTCACACTGATGTCGGCCATACCGGAGGCTTTTACGGAAATATCAATGGATGTGATGCCGACCGGTATGCCCACCGCGCGGCTGGAACCGCCGTAGCTGCTGAAATCTACGGAAACATGGCCCACGCTTTGATTGTCTAGCGGAAACGAGCAGGCCAAGGCTAGCAGGCCGACCACCGCCAATGACACCGCCAGGTCGATCCTTCTCCGCATGCGAGCCTCCAGCCTTAGTCTGAATCGTAGAATGTGCAATACAAGTATATGACAAATATTGAAATATTCAAGACTGAGGCTTATGGCTTTCCCCTGCGAATCCTTTCCCAGACTTCAGGATCCTCCTGGCCGAGGCGCCAGAATGCCACGGCGCCGATGTCGGCTTCGTAGTACAGGCGCATCCTGGCGGCAGTCGAGGTCGCGTCGTCGTAGTACACGGTGACGCTGACCACTTCCTCGTAGCTGAAATGCGGGATTTCGCCATCGCGGTACGGTGCGTCTATTTCCTTCTCGGCGGAAAGCGCCTGGATGGCGGAATGCTTGAATGCCTTGGCTAGTTTCTTGTCCATCCACGAACGGCCGTAGAACGGCAGGCCCATCACCAGCTTGGATGCCGGCACTTTCGAGCCAGCGTAGGAGGCGACCTGCCCGCACCAGTCGAGCGAGGCGACCGGTCCCGGTTCGCTCGTGCTCCAGTGCTGGTCGTAGGCCATGATGATCACCTTGTCGACGATTCCCGCCAGCCTCGCATAGCCCAGCGTATCCCCAGCCTCGGTCATCCGCGCCGGCAGGGCGACGCTCAGCTGCTTCGTCCCCAGGGCCAGCTTGAGCAACGACAGGAATTCGGCGAAGTTGTCCCTGTCCCGGGACGGTATCGCCTCGAAATCGATCTGGACGCCATCGTACGGCACAGCGGCTACGGCGATTTCAGCGACGAGCCTGTCCCGGACCGGGTAGGCGGGATCGAGACAGAAGTGCGAGAGCGAAAAGCTGGCCGTCTCCGCGACCACCAGGTGCTTCCGCCCGCCGAACGTCGACAGCATGCGTGCATCGGGCACGCCGACCAGTTCCCCGTAGCTGTTGATGCCGGCGCCGAAGTAGCACAGGTCGCTTATCGGGAACGACGAAGACAGGAACGTTTCCTCGCCGGCCATCAGGTAGGCCCAGACCTCGGAAAATTTCACCGGGCGGACGGATACCTGGGCAGGCCCGGCCATGGCCGGAGCCGACGAAAGGAGCGCGATCGCGAGCATGAGGATCTTGACGGTCATCGTGTATCCTACTCGGTCCAGGCCGAAAAGTCCGAGAACGAGCAGCCGCCCCCGAGCGTGCGCAGGGAGACGGTGGCGCCGGAATCCCGCCCGAAGAAGGTCCGGTAGACTATGCGCAGGATGCCGTCCACCGAGATGGCGATATACTCGGCGCCGGGGTCGTAGACAACCTCGACGAGGCGCCACGATTCGATGCCGTCCTCGAGCTCGGCGTCGAACATGCGCTCCATCACCACGTCGTCGTCGGATCGGTATAGCTGGAGGTAGGTTGCGTTGTCGCCGCGCGCTGCCCTGTCGCGGGTGAACCATACGAGCAGGCTCTTGCCTTCGCCGTAACCGCGTTTCTTCTTGTTGTCCTCGACGTAGATATGGAGGCCCAGGCCTATCCAGCCGGAGCCGGTCGAACGAGCCTTGAAGCGGTACAGCGTCGTCGCGGAACCCTGGGCGAGAGGCATCTCCAGGCGGGAGAAATACTGCGATGCGTCAGTCTGCGCGGCGGTACCGCCTGAAATCTTCCAGGCGCCCATCCGGGCGGCCGAGCCGTCGAATCCTGCACGAAGGCTTTTCATGAACAGTGACGTGTCAAGCTTCCAGCCGGCTAGATATCCGGAGACTGCCGCGGGCATTGCCGCCGGTACTACTGCGCCTGACGCCTTGGCCGCGGCAAGCGCGGCCTCGGTCTCGGCCAGCATCTGCTCGGCAGCCTTCCTCATCGAGTCGGATGCGTCACGGGTGGCGATGGCCGCATCCCTGAGCGCAAGCGCGGCGTCGCGTTCGGCCGCGATCTCGGCAACCTTGCGCTCGGCCTCGGCTACCGCCTCTGACGTTGCCGCCTGGCCGGCGATCGGCGGAACAGGAGCGGCGGCGGCAGTGCGGGCCGCTTCCTCCGAAGCCTTGGCTGCCTCGAGGGCCGCTTTGGCGTCCTTAAGGTCCTTCTCGGCGGCCGCAATACGGGCATCAAGCGACGCGATAGTCTCGTCCCTCGAAGCCAGGGCCGAGTCCTTCTCGGCGATCATGGCATCCTTGGCCGCGATGATCGAGTCGATGGCGGTGCTGTCGCCCCCCGCGGCGGAAAGCCTGGCCTCCGAGTCGAGAAGCCTGGAATCGGCATCCGCCAGCTGGAGTTCCTTCTGAGCCAGGGCCTCCTGCAGCGCAGCGATCTCTGCCTCGAGTTCACCGCTTCTGTTCCGGTAGTAATCGGCATCGGCGGCCGCCTCGGTCAGGATCTTGTTCTCGGCCTGAAGGTCGTTGATCATCTGGTAGAGCGTGTCGCGTTCCGCGAGAAGCCGCATTATCTCCGCCATCAGGACTTCCTCGTCGCTTGAAACGGCATCGACCAAAGGTTCGGCAACGGGCGTTACCGCAGGTTCAACGGCCGGTACGGCTGTTGGCTCGACGATCGCATTTTCTTCGGTCACCGGCGTCGAGGCCGCGGTATCGCCCTGAGCCGCCGCCCCGGTGTCCTGGACGAGCACGGGCGCCGCGTCTCCGCTCGCCGGAGGCGCGTCGGCTACCGGACTGATGCCGAAGATATCGTATGCGCTCTGGCCGGAAGGTGGGGCCGAATCGCCGGCTGTGGCATCCTGGGCCCAACTCGAACCCAGGGCAAAGACGCACAGTAGAACATACAAGCGAAAGCGCATACGCTGACTCCTCACGGTATTCGACCCATCGTGATGGACCGCCCATGCTTCAGTATCGGAATTCCGCGAAGCATGGTTGAGGAACATCGGCCGGCGCGACGCCCTGGTGGTGGAAGAGGAATCTGCCCGCGTGCTACGATATCCATAAACGGACCTCAGGAGCTACCGATGAACATCATCATTGCCAACGACCACGGCGCGGTCGATCTCAAGACGGGCCTGGTCAAGGCCCTGCGCGCGAAAGGCCATACTGTCGAGAACCTCGGCGTAGACAGCGCCGACTCGGTCGACTACCCCGATATTGCCAGGCTGGCCGCCGACCGCTTCCTGGCCGGAGGCTTCGACTTCGGCATCCTGTGCTGTGGCACCGGCATCGGCATCTCCATGGCTGCGAACAAGATCCACGGCATCCGCTGCGCGCAGGTTTTCGACCTCTTCACGGCCGAGATGAGCAAGGCCCACAACGACGCCAACTTCATCGCGTTCGGCGGCCGTATCGTCTATGCCATCCCGGTCATCGACATGGTGGAGAAGTTCATGTCCGCCGCTTACGAAGCCGGCCGGCATGCCAGGCGAGTGGGGAAGATAGACGCGATGAGGTAGGAACCTTTAAAAGCATGGCTTCTCCTCAGAGCTCGTAGTTCTCCCCGTATTCCACGATGCGCACGTCCTTCAATCCCTTGCCCTCGAGGAATTTCTTCAGCGTGGTGATGGCCTCGTCTTCGCCGTGCACCAGGAAGACCGTCTTGAGGCTCGACAGGTCCATGCGCGACATCCAGTCCCAGGTCTCGACGTAGTCGGCGTGGGCGCTGAAGGCTTTTATCTCCTCGATGCGCGCCTTGACCCTGAAGAGGTCACCGTGGATCCGTACTTCCTTCTGCCCGTCGCGTATTCGACGGCCCAGGGTATTGGCGGCCATGTAGCCGACTATCAGGATGGTGTTGCGGTCATCGGCGATATTGTGTATCAGGTGATGCTGTATGCGGCCGGCTTCGCACATGCCGTCGGCGGACATGATGATGGCGGGCGTATCGAGCCTGTTGAGCATCTTGGAATCGTCGACGCTCGAGGAAAAATGGAGTTCGTTGAAACCGAAGGGATTGGCGTGGTGGCTCGTGAAGGCTTCGTTTGTCTCCTTGTCGAAGCATTCGGGATGCACCTGGAAAATGCTCGTCGCGTTGATCGCCATGGGCGAGTCTACCCAGATCGGGATCTTGGGTATGCGGCCCTGGTCGACCAGCATATGGAAATAATAGATCAGTTCCTGGGTCCGCTCTATGGCGAAGGCGGGGATGATGATCTTTCCGCCTCGCTTGACGGTATCGTTGACGACCCTGGCAAGGCGTTCCATGGCATCCACCGTCGATTCGTGGCGCCTGTCGCCGTAGGTGCTCTCGACGACGATGTAGTCGACCGGGTCCATCGTCTCAGGGTCCCGGATTATCGGCTTGTCGGGGCGGCCGAGGTCGCCGCAGAAGCCTATCCTGACTACCCGGCCGTCGTCGGCCGTCGCGGTCACGTGAGCGGTGGCCGAGCCGAGGATGTGCCCCGCATCGCGGAACTTGAGCTTGAGGTTGCGCCCGACCTGAATGGGACGATCGTACGACACCGTGACGAACTGGCCCGTCGCCTTGACCGCATCGACCTCGTCGTACATCGGCTTCCAGTCGAATGGCGTTCCGCGCTTGGCCGCCTGCTTGCCCAAGTACTCGGCGTCGCGGGCCTGGATGTGCGCGGAGTCCATCATGATGATGTTGGCGAGGTCCCGGGTTGCCGGAGTCGAGTAGATGTTGCCCTTGAAGCCTCGCTTGACAAGCAACGGCAACAGCCCGCAGTGGTCGAAATGGGCGTGCGTCAGGATCACCGAATCGATCGACTCGGGATCCCGGACAAGGGCCCGGTTCTTTCGGTCGCTCTCGTCGCGCTTGCCCTGGAAGGCGCCGCAATCGACGAGGTACCGGGTCCCGTCGACCTCGAGCACGTGCTTCGAGCCGGTCACTTCACGCGCGGCTCCCTCTGAATGGAATGTTATTGCCATGCATGGAGGATAGGCCCTGATCGGCCGGAGCACAAGAGCTTACATGAAAAAGACCGCGAGCCCCGCCACCGCGACCATGGCCCCGACTATCTCGAGCGGCTTCACTTTCTGCTTGAAGATGAAGATCGCAGGGGGGATGATGAGTATGGGGGTCAGGCCTATCAGCGTGCTCACCGTTCCGGCGAAGGTACGCTGGGCGGCGAACAGCGACAGCGTAACGCCGATGAACGGCCCGAAAACGGCACCGTACAGCGTCGGCCTGAGGCCATCGGGCCGCTTGAGCGCGGCGCCCAGGTTCCGGCCGCCCTCGAACAACAGCGATGCCAGGAAAAAGCCGACAATGGCGACCATCACGCGTATCTGCGTACCCGAGACGGGGTCATAGTCGCCTATGCCCCGCTTGGTAAGCACCATGCCGACGGACTGGCCAACAGAAGAGAGGAAGGCAAACAGGTAGCCGCGTCTATCCTCCCGGCTCATCCTGCCCGCGCTCTTGGCGTCCCGTTTTGACAGCACCGCTGACGCGACGCCGGCCACGATCAGGGCCATGCCCGCGAGGCTCCTCGAGCCCATCGCTTCCCCGAGGAAGAGGTAGCCCAAGGCTGCCGTCATAGGAGGAGACAGGGCCAGGAACAGCATCGTGATGCGGGACCCTATCGTCTTGTACGCGGTGAACAGGAAGATGTCGGCGATGACGAAGCCGACGAAACCGGACAGCGACAGATACAGCCACGCGTCCGGCGGAGCGTCGAACGGCAGTGGCATTCCTCGCGACAATCCGGCGACGAGCGCCAGGAATCCGAAGGCGAACACTACCTTGAAAAAATTTACCGCCAGGACGCCGATGCGTCTGGTAGCCCTTTCGAAGAAGAGCGCCGACACGGTCCAGCATATGGCAGTGCCGAAGGCAGCCAATTCGCCAATTCGTTGCATACGCCGACTATAACCAGCGAACCTGGGCGTGGGAAGGGTACCCTTGTTTGACAACGCCGGCTAACAGTCCTATGTTTAACTGTATGGAACCAGATGGTTGCCCAGCTGCCTTGCGGGGTTCGGCGGCCACCAGCATTGTATTCAAAGGGAGGGCACATGGCAGTCATATGCGTAGCTCGCGAATTTGCGGCTCTTGGGGACGAGACGGTCCTTGAACTTGCAGGTTTGACTGGATACAAGGCCATCGACAAGGAATACATCGAAGCCAGAATGACGGAGCGCGGCATAGCCCCCGAAGTCAGAGCCAAGTACGACGAGAAGAAACCCGGCTTCTGGGCTTCGCTGTCACAGGACCGGGACGATTACCTGCACTTCCTCAGGACCGTCCTGTTCGAGGAAGCGGCCAATGGCGACTGCATCATCACCGGGCGCGGAGGCTTCGCGATATTCGCGGGCGTACCCGGCGTCATAAGCATAAAGCTCGTAGCGCCCCGCGAAATCCGCCTCCAGCGCCTGAAGGCAAGGTTCCAGTGCGACGACAAGCGCGCGGAGCAGATGCTCAGGCAGAACGACCACGACAGGCGGGGCTTCCACGACTATTTCTTCGGAATCGACTGGAACGATCCGGTATACTACGACATGACCATCAACACCGGAAAGGAACACCCGGCCACCGTCGCCAGGATAATCGACCAGCTCCGGACCCTGATCGTCACCGAGGAAAAAGAGAAGGCCTGCCTCGCCCGCATGAACGAGCTCAGGCTCGGTCAGGCCATCGTGACGGAGATAGTGTATACGCGCAGCATTCCGGTGCATTTCGTCGAGGCGGACGTCAGGGGCACGAAGGTAACGCTGCACGGCGTCGCCAATACGCAGAGCGCCATCGACGCGGCCACCGCCGCGGCCCGCAAGGTGCAAGGCATCGAAACAGTCGAGAACGCCATCCAGATCGTCCAGGAATTCGCCGTCATGCCGTAGCGCATGCTCGCCCGCCATACTGACGAACCCGGCTTTCAATAAGCCGGGTTTTTCTATAGTATCGTTCCATGACGTACATCACCGGTTTTCACGCCATGGAAGAACTTGTCCGTTCGGGCAAGGCCAAGGGGGCAACGCTGCTGGTCGCGGCGCCCGGACCGCGCATCAAAAAGATAGCCGAACTGGCAGCCAAGACCGGCGTCACATCCAGGACTGTAACGGCAAGGGAACTCGACGCCCTGGCGCCCGACCACCGAGGCGCCGCGATCGCCCTCGCCGAGGCTCCAGCCGGAATCGAGCTCGATCTGGACACGTGGCTCGGGGGGAACATTCCGGAAAATGCCATGGTCGCGGTTCTCGACCACATAGAAGATCCCCACAACCTCGGCGCCATTCTCCGTTCCGCCGACGCGTTCGGCGTCGACCTGGTCATCGTACCCGAGCGCCGCGCCGCAAAGGAAACCGACACCGTCGCCCGCTCGTCGGCCGGAGCGGTATCCTGGGTACCGCTGACCACGGTTGCCAACCTGGCCCGCGCGGTGGAGCGGCTCAAGGAAGCCGGGTTCTGGACCTATGCCGCAGACATGGGAGGCCAGAACCTCGCCGAGGCCCAACTCTCCGGCCGCGTCGCCATCGTGCTCGGCGCGGAGGGCTCCGGAGTCTCGCGCCTCCTCAAGGAACGCTGCGACGGCGCCCTGTCCATCCCGCAGTTCGGCCACGTCGACTCGCTCAACGTATCAGTCGCAGCCGGCGTCTTTCTCTATGAAATCCGCAGGAAACTGGGCGCACCAGCGACGCGCCCGCGAAGCTCCTGACCAGAGCTCACCGGGGAGTGCTGGCAGGAACCTGCGTTCGGATTTAGAATAAGTGCGTACATCAAGGAGGTTCCCATGGGCAACGCCAGACTGGCTTTCCTGCCGTTCTTCACGCTCGGTCTACTTGCCACGGTATCGGCACAGGGATCTTCGGGCGCCGAGCTCACCTATTTCGGCCGGGCGACGATCAAGATCAGGACCGCGACGGGCACCGTTATCTATATCGACCCCTACGAGCCTGGCGACTACTCGGAAGCGGCGGATCTCATCCTCGTGACGCACGGTCACCGCGACCACAACCGCGTCGACTTGGTGACGCGCAAGCCGACGACGGTCGTCGCCGCTCCCGAAGGCGCCGTGCCCGGGACAGGCGTGCGGATCGTAGCGGAGGGCGATACGTTCCAGATCGGACCGGTTTCGGTGCGGGCCACGCCCGCCGCGAACAAGAACCACGACAGGTCGGTCTCCCGCGGTTTCATCGTTTCATTCGACGGCATCGTCGTGTATCACGCTGGAGACACCGACTACCTGCCGGAAATGGCACTCTGGGAAAAGTACGGCATCTCGTACGCCTTGTTGCCTTGCGACGGCTTCTACAACATGGGGCCTGCCGAGGCTGCCCGATGCGCCGAGGCAATGAAAGCCAAGCGGGTGATTCCCATCCATTCCAGCAAGAACGGCAACTTCGACGAGGCGAACACGAGAGCGGTACCGTTCAGGAACCTCGTGGTGCTCAAGCCGGGCGAAAAGACGGGCCTCGAGCCCTGAAACACGCGGCCGGAGCGGTTAGCTCCGACAGCGCGCCGACATCATGCTCAGACTGCGCCGGGAGAACGGCGTTCGTGCTGGCCTATCTCGAAAGCTTGCTCTGAAATCACCTTTTCCTGGTCCTTGACCAAGGCTTTGACGACATCGCCGATGGAAATTACGCCGACGACCTTGCCTTTTTCCTTGATGGGAAGGTGGCGGAAATGATTGGTCGTCATGATGTTCATGCAGTCGGCGATCGAGGTTCCCGGTTCGGCGTACGTGAGCTTGTTCGTCATGATCTCGCGGACCTTGGTCACGTCGCAGCTGCGGCCCTTGATGATGATCCTCCTGGCAAAATCCCGCTCCGAGAAGATGCCGACGATGTCGCCGGCGGCGTCCATCACCAGCACCGCGCCGACATTGCGCTCGGCCATTATCTGAAGAGCTTCGATGACCAGGGCATCCGGGCCTACGCTGACGACATCGGCACCCTTGGCGGCCAGGATGGACTTTACGGTTTCCATTGTTCATTCCTCCTATTGATATCAAGTCGCCGCGGCATGAATTTGCTTGCGCCCGGCACATACACTACGCTTGCACTGTCAATAATATGCATATGAGGCCCAATACGCAAGTAAAAAATAGCATAGTCAATATATTTCTATTTACATATATCCAAATTGGTATATAATGCCTGGGATTTTTCCGCCTCGCGGGAATGACGGAATGGAGGTCTCCTATGAGAACGCTCAAAGCGAAGATATTGGCGATGCTGGCGCTCTGGGTAGTATGGATGCTGCTCACGGCGCCGTGGAGCGGTCAGGAAGCGATAGCCGGGGCCATCATCGCGATACTCGTCGCGTTCCTGCCATTATTCCCCGCGTCGCTGCTCGGCGATCTGAAGCTCGGACCAAAGGCCCTTGTCTACATGGTCGCGTACTTTTTCGTATTCATCAAGGCGCTCGTCCTTTCCAACCTCGACGTGGCGTTCAGGGTGCTGCACCCGAAGCTGCCTATCGACCCGGGCATCGTCAAAGTCCGCACTCGGCTCAAGACCCCGCTCGGCAGGCTCTTGCTGGCCAATTCCATTACCCTGACACCCGGAACGATTACCGTGGAGATGCGTGGGGAGGATGTTTTCGTCCACTGGATCAAGGTAGCCGCGACCGATCCTGAAAGCGCTACCGAAGCCATCGTGACCGGATTCGAAAAATACCTGGAGGTGATCTGTGGCTGATACGGTATTCGGCATCGCGACCGCCATCACCGTGCTCGGGCTGGCACTGGCGGGTTACCGCTTCCTGAAGGGGCCCTGGGCGATCGACAGGACCGTGGCGCTGGATGTCATGACAATCATCACGACATCGTTGATCGTCGCCTTCGCGCTTTTCTCCGGAAGGCGGATCTACGTCGATGTCGGCATGGTATACGGCCTCGTCGGCTTCGTCGGCGTCGTCGCCCTGGCGCGCTACCTCGAAGGGGGGCTGTAATGACGGCAATCATCGGGGCGTTCCTGAGCCTCATCGGAGCGCTGTTCTTCCTGCTCTCGGGCATAGGGCTGATCCGCATGCCGGACGCCTTCAACCGCATGCAGGCCGGCACCAAGGCAACGACGCTCGGTTCCATTCTCTTCCTTATAGGTATCGGGCTCCAGAAACCCGAATACCTTGGCCGGACCATAATCCTGGTCGTGTTCATAGTGCTGACCAACCCGGTAAGCTCCAACGCGCTCGCGCGGGCCGCGCACGGTTACCGCAAGCATATCGGCGCAAGGCTTGAACCCGACGCGCTCGCGGAAGCTGACGAAGCTGCCGAAGTGGCCTCGAAAACCACCGCAAACAAGGAGGCCGTTCATGGCGATTGATATCGCTATCCTTGCCACTGGCGTCTTCATGGTCATCGCGGGCATAGCTGCCATTGCCACGAAGAGCCTGCTCGTATCGATTATCCTCTCGGGCGGCGTCAGCCTTGCGGCCAGCGTAGTGTTCCTCCTCATGGGCGCCCCTGATGTCGCCATGACCGAGGCCGCCATAGGCTCCGGCCTGACGACCGTGGTGTTCCTGTACGCGCTCGCCCGCTCGAAGCAAGCGGACGACGAGGACTCCTCGGAGCGCGCCGATACTCCGGCCGCGGGCATAGGAGGCGCCTCATGATGCGGAAAGTAATGGTGATGCTGGCGCTCGCCGGCTTCGCCTTCGCGTTCCTGCCTCTGGCCTTCATGGCCGGCGTAGTCAAGGAACCCGGCGCACTGGCGTCAGCCTACCTGGAAAATTCGCCCCGCGACTTCGCCGCGGCCAACGTGGTCACGGCAATAGTCGTAAGCTACCGCGGTTTCGACACGCTTGGAGAGGTGGCGGTGCTGTTCGCGGCCACGGCCGGCGTCGGAGCGCTTCTGACCAGGAAGCGGCTCGGCGTTTCGGAAACAGCCGGAAACAAGCGGGAAGCCACGGAGATCCTCAGGACGGCGACCGGCATCCTGACGGGCCTGCTCGTCATGTTCGGCGCCTACATATTCATGCACGGGCACCTGACGCCCGGCGGCGGATTCCAGGGCGGCGTGGTGATAGCCACGGCGGTGCTGCTCAACCTGCTGGCATCGCCCGGCGCCCGCGTGGCGCACGGCGTGATGACGGCGGTCGAATCGCTTTCAGGAGCCACGTACGTGGGGCTCGGACTCCTGGGAGCCTTCCTGGCCTGGGGCTTCCTGGATCCGCGCACCCTGCCGCTGGGTACGCTGGGCGCCCTGGCCAGCGCCGGCGCGATACCGCTCATATACTCGGCCATAGGGCTCAAGGTAGGCGCGGAACTGTCGGGCATGCTCGAGGCCCTGAAAGGAGACCGGGAATGAACCTCCTGGATACGCTGAACAATATCAACCCGGTCGTGGCTTCGGGAGCGGTTCTCGTTCTCGTCGGCCTATGGGGCGTGCTTTCAAGGCCAAACCTGTTCAAGATCGCAGTGGCCTTTTCCGTGATGGAGACAGGCGTCAACCTGGTCATC
>PGXR01000057.1 GCA_002839245.1 Spirochaetae bacterium HGW-Spirochaetae-7
ATATCGAGGCATTGTTGACGATGGCGCCTCCTCCCGAGGCCGCGATCAGGGGAATGGAGTGCCGGGACATCAGGTAGCAGCCCTTGACGTTGACGTCCATCGTGTCCGCCCATTCTTCTTCGGTAGTGTCTACTACCGATTTTCCGACGTGGATGACCCCGGCATTGTTGAACAGGATGTCCAGCCGACCGAAAGCCCGGACCGCGGCTTCAACTGCGCCCAGGCAGTCGTTCGATCTGGACACGTCGCAGCGGAAGAACAGGGCGTTGCCGCCGTCCTTCTCGATGGCCAGCAAGGCCTTCCTGCCGCGCTGTTCATCGCGCGCCGCGACGACGACCGAGGCCCCCTCGGCGGCGAACAGCATGGCCGTGGCCAGTCCGATCCCCGAGCTTCCGCCGGTAACGATTGCGACCTTGTTGGAGAGTTTCATGGACAAGCATTATACACGCGGATGACGACTGGCGCGGCGGTCATTTCGAGCCGGTTTTCTTTCGGTATTTGGCTAGATATTCCGCTAACGGCTTCGGATCGTTCAGTTTCGCCCAACGGGAAGTCTCTGCGTACTGGGCTTCCAGGTTGTCGAAATTGAACAGCAGGAAATTCCTCTCGAAGTCGGGCCTGTATACGTATGCGGCAGGAACCAGGTCAGGCGCGGACGCGGCAAACTCCTCGAGGCTTTCCTCGAATTTCTTGTTCATGATCGTATCGAATGAAACTCCAAGCTTGTCGAAAAACTGGTGATCGTTGATCCCCAGGTTTTTGAGCTCTTCGCTGACGCTCGGTATGTCATTGCTCTTCTTGCTGATGATGAATACCTTTTCAACGCCGAAGCCCCTGAATTTTTCGAATTCCAGCAGCGCGCGGTAGGGAATGTTGTCTTCCTTCACGCCGCCGTCAACGTATTCGACATCCGGTATTGTGCGTACATTCCTGATATGTATGGAAGGAAAAACAAGCGGCACGGCAGAAGACGCCATGAGGATGTCAACCAGGCTAAGAGAGGTGTCCGACTCCGCGTTCACCTGCCGGCTGAACATCCGGTATACGGTATCCTGCAATCCAAGGTCCCTCAGCCTGGTTATCGAAATCGCCGTGACGAACGGCAGGTCCCCGATGGTCGAATACCCCAGCCGCTCCTCGGCTATCCGCGTATACAGCTTCCTCGCAGAGGAGGTATCGACGGGGACCGTGTTTCCCCTCTTGATGAAAATATCGTCGTTTTTGATTTTGAACAGGATGCCCTTGTATTCATCCCACTTCATCTTACCGCTCAGGATCCCGTTGAGCATGACCGAGTTGAGGGCGCCCGAACTTACTCCCGAAATGAACGCGACGTCCTTGAACAGCCCCCGTAATTCCAGCTCCTCGAGCAACGCCGCCTCCTGCGGAATGCGTGCGGCCGCTCCGGTGATAAGGATGGCCGTACCGCTCCTGGCTTTTGTCAGAGTCGCTTCCCGGATGTTTTTGACGCCAGTGCCGACGCATGAGGTCGATAGAATCGTCACGAGAATCAGGAATGGCTTGAGCACTGATCCACACATATTCCCCGCATTCGTCCTCCGCATGGCGTTGCCAGTATCAAATGGACTATCCTTCATTCCGGCCATATCCTTGTAAAGGTCCTGGCGCTCTTGTTCTCTACCCACGTCGTGGTGGTCTCGGCATAGCGGGCGAAATGGGGAGTCTTGCGATGCTCCACCTTGAACGCGGCCTCGTCGGCGTAGGATTCGCATAGCGTGAAGCTACAGGGCTCGCCGGGACCCTGGAGAATATCGAAGCCCAGACAACCTGGCTCCAATTCTAGCGACGTCTTTCCCTGCATGACGATGGCGTCGCGGAAGCGCTCCACGAATTCCTTCTTGACGGTGATATCTACGATGACGACGAACATGAGGAGCCTCCCTGGGCGGGATCTCCTGAGTCTGATCCCGGCCGCTGCGACACTCTATTCCATATCGGGCGGGTCGTCAAACGAGTCTGCGGAAAGCATCATGTCGAGCACTATGGTCGACCAACCGTAGTTCCGAGGGCATGGCCTTCCGTATTTGGTGCCGCCCTCCCCCGTCAGGGGGTTGAAGAATTCGCGGAATCCACTCCGCGCGACGAGATCGAGGCTTCGTTCGGCCAGCCGCCGAGCCTCCGCGGCCATCCCGTAATTCCGCAGCCCCTCGCGTATGAGCCAGTTGATGGACAGCCAGACGTTGCCCCGCCAGTATTCGTTTCCGTCGAACGACGGATCGGTGACCGGTACAGAAGGGACGGGATACGGCGTGGCATAGCCCGAAAGCGGATCGGTCAACTCCAGCGCCAGTGACCGGGCACTGTCTCCCCGAAGGCATCGTCCGAAGAGCAGTATGAACTTGCCTGCGTGGTCGACGGTGCTTTGAGTCCCCGCCTTGCCCAAAAGGTCGTGCGCCTTGATGACCTCTCCGGTTCCATCGACCATCCTGTCGCGGATCGCTTTCCGGACCTCGTTCGCGCGTCTTACGAGCTGGCCCGACTCTGCGACCTCGCCCAATTCAGACGCGATCATCGAGAGCGCGTCGAGGTCCGCGGCGCGTATAGCGTTGAAGTCGACGGGTTTCACGTAGAATCCGCCGGGGAATTCTGACAATACAGCCGCGTCGCAGCCATGCCTGCCGATCAGGCCGGCAAGTTCCCTGCGCCTTGCCTCGATAGCCCGTACGCCATCCACGCCGGCAGCCATCGGACCGTCCCATCGCTGCGATGCGTCCCAGCCACTTTCCCAGGGGTGGATGATGGCGACGAGCGAGTCATGGTCCGGGTCCCTGCGCCGGTCGAACCAGTCGTGGTACGCCAGAAGTTTCGGATAGACGGCCCGCAGGACATCCTTCCTCGGCGCTTTCCGGTACACGGCAAGGAATGCCACGGAGACCAGAGGCGGCTGCGTAAGAAAGCTGGAATTTTTTCGGGCAAAAAGCTCCTGGGCGACTCTATCGCCGTTCTCGGCCAGGTACGACATGTGCGGTATCATGCCCCTGTCGGGGCCGTCGGCGAATTGATGGACCAGGAGGCTCCGGAGTTCGTCCCAGGCGGCGCCCGGATCGAACCAACGATACGCCATCGCGTGGAAACAGGAATCCCATAGCCACTGCGGCAGGTATGCGCCGTTCTCCCGCGCGGGGCAAGTGTAACCGAACGGCAACCTTGCGAGGATCTCCTGATCGGGCCTGTTGTCCCGCAGCGCGCGGGAGCACCGGGCGGTCCATGTTTCTGCGAGCCGGTCGCTCCCGGTCAGAGCCGTCTCCCGCTTTCCGGATCGAACAGCATGATCCTCGAAGCATCGACCTCCAGAGGAACGGTCAGGCCCGGTTCCAGGTCAGGGTCGCCTTCTACCATCACCTTCCACTCGCTGTCCAGAATCCTTGCGACCAGAATGGTGTACGCGCCCTGCGGCTCGACTATGTCGATGGTTACGTCGTTGATCCCCGCACGGGATCCGATACGGATTATCTCGGGACGTACCGCCAGGCAAACGCCCCGGCCGGCAAGGCGCGCAATATCCGGCGCGGCATCGGCCCTGCCAAGGTCGAGGGAAACGGGGCCTGCCTTTCCTTCCGCTCCGGCTATCAGGCGCCCGCCCACGATTTGCAGCGCAACATTCTTGATGTTGGCAGGCGGGGTTCCCATGAACTGCGCGGTGAAAAGGCTGTCGCAGCGGTTGTATATGTCCCGGGTAGAGCCTATCTGTTCTATCTGCCCGCCGTTCATGACGACGATGCGGTCGGCGAGCGCCATCGCCTCGGACTGGTCATGCGTGACGAAAATAGTCGTGGCTCCCGATTCACGGTGAATTTCCTTGAGGAACGTGCGGACTGATACCCTCAGTTTCGCGTCCAGGTTCGAGAGGGGCTCGTCCATCAGCGAAAGCTTGGACTCGACCGCGAGCGCCCGCGCCACCGCCACCCTCTGGCGCTGTCCGCCCGAAAGTTGTGAAGGATAGCGGCCAAGGTAGTCAGTGATGCCGCAGACTTGGGCCACATGCTCGACCTTGGCGGCGATCGCGGGTTTCTTCATCTTCCGCAATTTGAGCGGATAGCCGATATTCTCGGCTACGGTCATGTGCGGCCACACGGCATAAGACTGGAATATCATCGATATGTTTCGTTCGCGGGGCGCCAGGTCGGTGATGTCGCGGCCGTCAAGCACTATCGACCCGCCGGTCACCTGTTCCAGACCTGCGAGCATTCTCAGGGTAGTCGTCTTGCCGCATCCTGAAGGGCCGAGGAACACGATGAACTCACCTTGCCGTATTTCCAGGTCCATGTCCTGCACCGCGAGCGTGCCGTTCGGATAGACTTTCCGCAATTTATCGAGGTTCAGATACGCCACGTGCTTCCTCCGCTTCAGATTTTTGCGCCGCCCCAGAGCTGCTTTATATAGTCCTTGATGATGAACGTGAACACCAAGGAGGGGATCAGCAGAACCACCGCGCCGGCGGCCGGGAGGTTCGGGATAGTCGACGATCCTACGGTCCTGTACACCAGCAGGGCGAGGGTCGGATTCTCGTTGGTCATGATAAGCGCGGTGATAGAGTCGTTCCAGGCGGCAAGGAAGGCGTAGAGCGATGAAGCGACTATCGCCGGGAAGGCCAGCGGGAACGTAATCGTCATGAGCATCCGCAGCCTGGTCGCCCCGAAGATCATCGCAGCTTCTTCAAGCTCCACGCTGATTCCCTTGAAGATGGAACTGGTTATCCACGCGGTCAGGGCTATGTTCGGCACGGCGTACACTATGGCCAGCGACAGCGGCGTGTCGTACAGGTTCATCTTCATGATGTAGATGACCAGCGGCAGGGACAGCGAGACGGCGGGGAACATCCTGACGACCAGCAGCGTCGCGCTGAACGATTCCCTGCCCCTGAAACGGAACCTGGCGAGTATGTAGCCGGTAGAGCCTCCCAGGATCAGCGAAATGAGTATGGTCCAGCCGGCAGCCTCCAGAGAGTTCATCAGGGCCGCCATGGTCCCGTCGGCCAGTATGAAGAAGATGACATAATTCCTGAAGAAATTCTTCCTGAGCCTGGTCTCCATCATGCCCGGTGTCTGCCTGGCTTTGCTGAAAAGATCCGCCACGCTAGATTCGGACAGTATCACGTTCAACTGGCTCTTGAAGTACATCGACATATCCATCCGGTCTGAGGTCGTCTTGACCGCTTCATAATCTGCCCCCTTCGCGAGCAGCAGGGTATAGTTATCGCTGTCGGCGTTGTACCGGATTCCGGCGCGGTAGGAGAGCGTAGGCAGGATCTTGGCGGGAAACTGGTAGGCCTCGTAATTCGAAGCGAAGGAGATCGTCAAAAAATAGAGTATCGGCAACAGGACCATCAGGCAAACCGTCACGAGGACGAGCCAGAAAACGGAACGGGACCATAGCCCGCCTTTGAGCCCGCTCATGCGGCCCCCCCGTCATCGGCCTTGCCGCCCGAGAAACGCAGATAGAATGAAACCGATATCACGACTATCGCCACGACTATCACCGAGAGCGTGTAGGCGTCCTTGCGCGCGAACTCCCCGAAGGTAATGACATCGATATTGTACGCTATCCTTTCCACGAGCAGCGGCACGACGTTGTATCCGAAAATCATCACGGCTATGAGCCAGACCTGGATGGCCGCGATGATGCGCAGGATCATCGCGGTGACGATGGTCGGCCTGAGTATGGGAAAGACAATGTCCTTGAGGGTCTGGAATTTGTTGGCGCCGAAGACCCATCCGGCCTCCTCGTATTCCTTGTTGAAATTCTGCAGTCCCGCGAGGAGGATGATCATCACCGATGGCAATACGGTCCAGGTATCGACGATGATCAGGAACATCGCCGCCTTGAGGTTGCGGAACGACATCCAGTCAACCGGATTGGCCGCGTCCATGAGGCCTACCGAGGAGAGGAACGAGTTGATCCATCCGAAGCGGTACAGTCCGGTCTTCCACAGGATGCCGACCGCGGCCGGCGGGAAGGCCATCGGTATCAGCGCGATGAACAGCACGAGGTTCGAGAATTTGAATTTCTTGTTGAGCCACAGGGCCAGCGCGAAGGCCAATACGAACTGGACGAGCGCCGATCCGAGGGTGAAGATGATGGTGTTCATGAATGCCGAGCGGATTTCCGGTTCAGACAGCAGCCGGATATAATTGCCGAGCGTCAATTGCCCGGCCTTGTCGGTGAATGACTCCTGGATGACCCTGAACGTCGGCCTGATCCAGAAGGCCGCGTAGTACGCTACCACGGGCAGCAGTACCCAGACTGGGTTGATCCGGAAGCCGTTACGACGAAGCGCTCTCATTGCCTGTCACCCCTATGGGGCGCCGGCCGGACACGAGCCGACCGGCGCAGAATGATTATTTGATCCTGAGCTTCTCGAGATCGGCCTGTTTCAGGTCGAGGTACTCCTGGGTCATTTCCTTGCCGGCAAGGATGTCGCCGATGACCTCCTCGTACAGCTTCTTGACCTGTCCCCAGTCCTGGAACTCGGCTACGCGGACGCGGTCGATGAGCGTGGGCCCGGTCAGGGTCGCCAGCCCCATCTTCATGATGGAGTCTGCCGGGTCATCCTTGAGCTTGGAGGTGACCTCGGCCTTGGAGGGGATCCAGGGACCAGTATTTCTCATGACGGAATAGAGGATGTCGTCACGGAGGAAGAACTCGACGAACTTGGCTGCCGCGGCCTTGTTCGACGAACCCGCCACGATGCCGATGCCGTGCCCGCCGATGATGGTGCCGCGCTTGCCGGAACCGCCTATGGGGACCGGCGCGACGACGAACTTGTCGGGAGCCTGGCTGAAGGACGCGTTGGCGTACGCCTGGTGGAATACGGTGATCCAGGCGTCCTCGGTTACGAGGGCCGCAGTCGGGAAGTCAATCGTCGGGGACGACGGCAGGATTCCTTCCTTCATCGACGCTATTACCTTGAACGCGCCCATCGCGGCCGGAGTGTTGAACACCGGGACGTACGGGGCGCCGTATGATAGCTGGACCGAGTTGAACTCGTAGGTGGCGAATTTTCCGGCCAGAGCGGGGAACACGTACCTTGGAGAGCCAGTTTCCTTCTTGATGAGGTTGACCCATTCGGCCATCTGGGCCCAGGTGAGCTTGTTGATGTCGTAACCCAGCTTGGCCAGGTACGGAAGGGCCTTGCGGTTGGCAATGGTCAGGTACACGTCCGCCTGCAGTGGCACGAAGTAGCGCTTGCCGCCCTGCACGAAGTTGTCGTCGAACTGGGTGATGTAGGTGCCGGCGGGTGTCTTTTCATAGGCCTGGACCGCCTGGTACTCCTTGACCGCGGTCACCGCGGCGGAATCGTGGGCGATAAGGACGTCCGTCGTCCATTTGCCCGTCTCTTTTTGCGCCTGCAACGTTTTGTACAGTTCACTGGCGTTGGCTACCACCTGCAGTTCGACGTCGATGCCGGTCTCGGCCTTGAATTTCGGCAGCACCTGTTCCTTGATGTACTGCTGCTGGACCGGGTCGTAGAACATCTGCGACACGACCTTGATCTTTTGCGGTACCTCTTCCTTTCCGCCCATGGCGGACACCGGATTGAGGAGCGCCAGGGCGACGAGCGCCAGAGCGAGCACCCTTGCACGTGACTTGGTCATTCGATCCTCCTTGAAGATTTCACGGTTGCCCGTGATTGTCACACTATCCATCCGACGCGCCGCGCGCGTCAAAAGTGGCTCGATACTCGTCCATCCTGACGATGGAGCGTTCCGTCCTGGCCGTCTCGGCCGCGAAGGCCATCCAGTGTCCCTCGAGCGATTCTTCAAGGCGGGAACGACTGCCGGCCTCGCCAGGCGAAGCCCCGAACAGCGCCGCGATGTCGTTCATAAGCGCATCGTCCCCTCCATTGTGCCCGGTTCCCGGGGCGTCAAGCCGTATCCGGTCCCGGTTTCCGGTCAGGAAGCTCCGCAGTTCAAGCCAGCCTTGCTTCAGGTTGCCGGTGATCTCCCCTTCGGTACCCATGACCTGGATGACTCGGCTGATATCCGCGGTGAACGCGCTTTGCACGAACGAAGCGCTCACGCCATTGCCGAACCTGACCAGCACGTGCTGATGGTCGACGACGTCGTTGTCGCAGCGGTAGACGCAACGGCCATAGGGCCCCGTCTCGAGCGCGGCCATCCTTGCCACGAGTGACGGATCGTCGCTGATGGTCGATGCCGGCCAGCCCGCGTCGTCGGTCAGGTAAAGGTCGGGAGCGTACCAGGAGCAGGAACTCCGCGCGGGACAGCCGTCCAGGCATCGCGCGGGAGCCCCCTCGGGGGCGTTTCCCGGCTTGAACCAGCAGAGTTCCCCAATCGACGCGACGCTTTCCGCGCGGGAGCCGGCCAGCCAGTAGAGCATGTCCAGGTCGTGGCAACTCTTGGCCAGGATGGCCGGGCACGCCTGGCCAGAATTCCGCCAGTTCCCTCGTACGTAGCTGTGTGCAAAATGGTAGTAGCCGATATTCTCCTGCAGGTTGATCGAGACGACCCTGCCTATGCGCCCTTCGTCGAGCATTTCCTTCAAGGTCGAGAAGAACGGCGTATACCGCAGGACATGGCATACCACGACCCGGCGCTTTCCTGCAGCCGCGGCGTGGCCAAGGGTCGAACACTCCCCGACGGTAACCGCGGCCGGTTTTTCAAGCACTATCGAACAGCCCTTGTCCATGAACGCCAGCGCCTGCTGATGATGAAGCCTGTCGGGAGTGCATATGAATACGAGGTCTCCGGGCTCCGCCGCGTCCAGGAGACGGTTCCAATCGGCATGGCAGCGATCGCCCGGTATCGAATGATCAGCCGCGAACCTGGTCCTTCTCGAATCGTTAGGATCGGCTACGGAGGTAAAGCGGAAGAGCCATGGATGGCCGAGCGCAAACCGGCCGTATACATCGGCGCCCCGGTTGCCGGCTCCGACGAGGATTGCGTTCACTGGTTTGGCGGGGATGCTCATTGATTCATTATCAGGCCACTTTCCTGTAAAATAAATGATATAATCGAAACGGATTTTGACATTTCCGGTGGTAATGGGGGAGCCGATGGCGGAAAATCTCGTTCCCATGGAGACGCTCCGCCGCATGACAGCGCCGGCCGATCTCTTCGTCGGTACCGGGACGGCAAGGCCGATATCAGTACGCAACGTGATCGCCTTCTGCAGGATGCACGCCAGGGAACTCGGAGCCAGGAAGAGTTTCCATCACCGTTTCGTTCTGTGCTGCAACGTGCATGGAAGCAGCGCTATCACGCTGATACTCGGGGAGGTGGCGCTGCGCCTTTCGCCGAGCCGGTACATCCTCTTCCCTCCCCACCAACTGCACACCTATGCCGGACTCGACGACAGGGAGATCGCGATACTGTTCGTCACGTTCGAAACCGATGACGAGGACATGCTGCTCCACCTGGGCAACAGGATCATGGAGATCACACCCGCCGTCAGGACGGCGCTTTCCGGGTTCGTCGAGGAATATACCGGGGATGGCGCGGCCCGGCATGGCAGCCTGGTCGTGCTTGCCGCCCAGGCTTTGCTCGAAACCATCATCGGCAACGACCGGGACAGCAGCGTCGAGGCCCACCTGCCTATCCCCACCCCGCTCAGGGAAGCGATGCTCCGGTTGTCGGGCCTGGAATCCCCTACCGTTATCGCAATTGCCAGGGAAGCGGGCCTTTCCGAGGCCCATCTGCGCAAGCTTTTCAAGAAGCACATAGGCGTATCGCTCGGGCATTATCTGACCGAGATGCGTCAGAACAAGGCTCGAAGCCTGCTTGGCGCCTCCGACGAAAGTGTTTCGCGCATAGCCGAACGTTGCGGGTACAAATCCGTCTACGCGTTTTCCAGGTCCTTCCATACGTTCAACGATTGCACTCCGAGCCATTACCGCGAGCGCATCAAGCGAAGGGATATCCCCGTAACGTCGTCATGACGGGCGGCCGGGAGCACCGAGCACGGTATCAGTCTGAATAAGCACTAAATAATATAATTCTCTATTGCTATATTCATATTTCAGTGCGATCATGTCGGCGGCTCGTCGAGCCATTTCAATCATTTTCTTCCAGGAATGCATAATGAAGAAACTTTCAATGCTCGTCGTGGCAGTCTTTCTTTGCGCCTCCTTCGCTTTCGCGACGGGGCAGAAAGAGTTGTCCATGGGCGTCGGCCACAGCTCGAACTTCCGGATCGGCCCGGGCAAGGACAGCACCGGAACCCAGGTCTACTCGTTCAATTATGTCTACGCGACAGTCATATTCGATGCCAAAGGCAAGATCGTCGACCTCGAGATCGACGCGCTTGAAGTCTCGACCCCCAACTATGACGGTGCATCTATGCCCCATTTCTCCGGATGGCCAGGATCTCCCGAGCTCAATTTCACCGACCATGCCACCGAAAAGGTCGCCGGCACCGCACCGAATACTCCCGAGGCCGTCACGGCCGAAGTCGCCGCCTGGAAGTCCAAGCGCGATCGCGGAGACGCCTACGGCATGAACCCCAAGAACGACTGGTTCCATCAGATGGATGCCTACGAGAAGCTTTTCATCGGCATGACCGTTGACGAAGTCGAGGCATGGACTGCCAAGTACCTGTCCGACGTCAACGGCAGGATACTCAACCCCGCCGCCACCAACGAAAAGGACAAGGCCAAGCTCGCGCCTCTCTCCGACAAGGAGAAGGCCATGCTCGTCGATGCCCGCTCAGGGGCGACCATGAGCATCAACGACGCCCATGGCTCGGTCGTCGGCGTCATCCGCGACGCCTGGAACAAGAGAAAGCCGCTGGGAAAATAGTACTGACCTGACCTGATAGGAAGCCGTCCCGCATGGGGCGGCTTTTCTTTGTCACTGAAGACCCACCAGCGACGGTCGATCAATCGTCTTTTTCACCAGCTGCGAAACGAAGACGCCGGCTATCACGATGGCGATACCGGCTAGTTTCAGGGCCCCGAGCGTTTCTCCCAGGAGGAAGTACGAGGCGAAAGATGTCACGATCGGCGACAAGTTGATGAAAGCGTTGGCCTTTGAGGTGCCAATTTTGCTTATCCCTTCCACGTAGAACGTATAAGCCAGGGCTGAGGGGAAGATGGCCAGGAAGACAATCGCCAGTAAACCCTGCCAGCCGCCAATGCCCGAGACCGGCAATATCCTATGATCGGTAAACGAAAAGAACAGCGGCAGATAGAGCAGGAATCCGAACGCTTGCTGATACCGGACGACGGTCAGAGGCGAATAGCGCTTGAGGAGGCGCCTGGCGGCAATGCCGTAAGCTATGGCGATGAATACCGCGAAAACGAGGAAGATCAGGCCCCGGATCGAATAATCGCCGGAATCTGTTCCCAGCGAAAAGATCAGGACCAAGCCGCAGAATGAGACCAGGAGACCGAAGACATTCAGCACGCTCAGCCGTTCGCGAAGGAATACAAAAGCTACGAAAGGAGTAAGCAAGGGTACAGTGGAGAGGAAAATCGAGGTTATTGAAGCGGAATTGTCAAGCATACCGTAACTCTCGAGAAGGAAGGCACAGAACGGGTTGAGGAATCCGAGGAGGAACAGTCCGAGAAGGTCCTTTCCCTTGGGGACGGCTTCCCCTGTCCTGCGCATTGCCGAGACTGACCAGAGAACGACGACGGTCAGGAACAGGCGAATCGTGACAAGCGATAGCGGTGGATACACCCTGAGCGCCACCTTGATGGCAATGAAGGACAAGCCCCAGCACAACATCGAAATTGAAAGCTTGATCCTGGTACCAAGCATGTCAGAACCGCTTATTTTCAGCATGTCTCATTCCTCACTAATGTCATTAAATTCGTTTGACAAACTACAATTTGCATACTAGCATCCACAATATGCTGCATTATGTATTTTTTCAAGCGCTTTAAGGAGGCTGTATGAGTGAACAAGGAAAACAGGATACAGGAAGCGAAGTCTTCCTGTTCGGAGGGAAGTGGATGGCGCTGCTACCGGTCGTGATCTTCCTGATCGGCTGCGTCTACCTCTTCGTCATAGCGAAGGCTTTTGACATGGTGGCTCTCGGGGCGGCAGGCTTCCTCGGACTGATCATCACGTCGTTCTTTGCAAAGAACTGGGGCAAGTATTGGCAACATGTCATGGACGGTATCGCCTATCCCATGAATGCGACACTGATCATGATCCTCTTCGTCGTCGGCATCTTCACGAAACTCGTCGCGGCCGCCGGAGTGGCGGAAGGCTTTGTCTGGCTCGGCGCCAATCTGGGGGTAACCGGCGGCGTATTTACCGGTTTCACCTTCCTGACGGCTTGCATCATAGCCACCGCGACGGGAACCTCGATAGGCACCATCTTCGGAGTCATACCCATCCTGTATCCCGCCGGCATTCTGCTCGGGGCCAACCCTGTGTTGCTGGCTGGAGCGGTACTGTCAGGCGCCATCTTCGGCGACAACCTGGCTCCTGTTTCGGATACGACGATCGTATCGGCCTCTACCCAGTGGTTCACGCGCAAACAAGGCCAGGCCGACATCGGAGGCGTCGTGGCTTCCCGCTTCAAATATTCCATCATTGCCGGCCTTGGCGCCTTGGTGCTGTACGTGGTCTTCGGAGGCAACGGCGCCGGCGCTACCATGGCCGACGGAGCCGCCCTGCTTCAGCAGTACATGAAGCCCAAGGGACTCCTCATGCTCATTCCCGTCATCGTCCTGTTGTTCATATCCATCAAGACCAAGGACATCTTCAAGGCCTTGATATGGGGAACCCTGATAGGGACGATCGTGGGTCTGGTTTCGGGCGTCTTCACGCTCGAGAGCATCATTTCCATAAAGAACGGCAACGTCGGCGGATTCGTCTACAACGGCATCAACAACATGGTCGGCACAGTGACCTTCTGTATTGCCTTGTTCGGAATCATAGGGCTGATGGACAAGGTCGGCCTCACTGACCACATCATCTCCTCACTGGCCGAAAGCAAGCTTGCCGCCACCCCGCGCGGCGCCGAAATCGTGATGTCGCTCGGCGTCATCATCAACTCGATCCTGCTCGGTGCCGCCACCGGTCCTGCCCTGATTATGTTCGGCCCGATAGGCGACAGGATCGGCAAGACCCAGAAGATCCATCCCTACCGCAGGGCCAATCTCCTCGACGGCTTCGGCAACACCCTGCCCATTATCCAGCCGCTGAGCGCCTTCGTCTTCATCATGACCGCTGCCATCCAGGGGCTCATGAAGGACTACAGCTTCGTAAGCGTCCCCGGACCGTTCCAGCTCATGGGCGCCACTTTCCACCCGATGTTCCTCTTCGTCGTCCTGACCTTCTCGGTCATCACCGGCTGGAGCCGCTCCTTCGAGGGTGAAGGCGGAAAGCAGGTCTTCTCAATGAAAAACGAGATACCAAAGGAGTGCCTGTAGCACTCCACCGCTGATGTTCAGCCTCGCTGAAGCAATCAGGACCATGTAATATCTGGACGGGTTCTATCGGGAACCCGTCCGTTTTTTTCAAGGAATGCCGGATGGTGTCACAACGGAGAATCTCTGAATACCTGCGCCCGCGAAGCGAAGCGGAACTCATGCATCTATTGCGCCAGGCTCCCGCCGATCTCAGGATCATAGCGGGCGG